>JBILCJ010000106.1:0-7491 GCA_044353195.1 Bacteroidia bacterium
GGAAAAGAGTACACATCTCAAGAAACGTATTATGTTACTATTGAATATATTTCAAAGCCTAATGAATTAAAAGCAGGAGGAAGCAATGCCATTACCGATGATAAAGGATTGTACTTTATTAATCCATCGGGTGCTGATGAAGATAAGATGCCACAAATATGGACGCAAGGTGAAACACAAAGTAATTCGGCTTGGTTTCCAACCATTGACAATCCAACTGAAAAAATGACGAATGAAATTTACATCACGGTAGATGAAAAGTACACGACGTTATCTAACGGACTTTTAGTAAATACACAAAAAAATGCGGATGGAACAAAAACAGATCATTGGGTAATGGATTTGCCTCATGCCCCTTATTTAGTGATGATGGGAGTGGGCGAGTTCAAAAAAGTGACTGATGAACCTTGGAATGGAAAAGAAATTAGTTATTACGTTGAAAAAGAATATGAGCAACATGCAAAAGCTATTTTCGGAAAGACAAAAAAAATGATTGAGTTTTATTCTAATAAATTAGGTACGCCTTATCCTTGGCAAAAGTATGCGCAAATTGTTGCACGCGATTATGTAAGTGGGGCTATGGAAAATACAACAGCAACCTTGCATGGAGATTTTGTCTGTTATCAAACTACCCGCGAAACTCTTGATGGTGCAAAAGGAGAGGGAACAATTGCTCATGAATTATTTCATCAATGGTTTGGTGATTACGCAAGTTGCGAAAGTTGGAGTAATTTAACTCTTAACGAATCATTTGCAACCTATGGCGAATATTTATGGGAAGAGTTTGAAAATGGAAGAGATGCTGCGGATAATCATTCGGCAGAATCACGTTTTGGTTATTTTGCTCAGGCCCAACAAAAACAAGTTGATTTAGTTCGTTTTGATTATAACGAGCGTGAAGACATGTTTGATGCGTTCAGTTATAATAAGGGTGGGCAAATCATTCACATGCTAAGAAAATACGTTGGTGATGATGCTTTTTTTGCTTCATTGAAATTATACCTTGAGAAGAATAAATTTAAAACAGCTGAAGCGCATGATTTGCGTTTGGCATTTGAAGAAGTAACAGGACAAGATTTAAATTGGTTTTTTAATGAATGGTATTTTGCTAAAGGACATCCAGAATTAGAAATTAAAAAAACATATGACGGGACATTAAAAAAATTAACAGTAACCGTTAATCAAAATCAAGATTTAACAGTAGCGCCTTTATATAAATTGCCTGTATTTATTGATGTTTATGCGGATGGTAAAAAAGAAAGAACACAAATTTGGATTGAGGAAGCGAAAAACACATATACATTTACTTTAGATAAACAGCCTGATTTAGTCAATTTTGATGCAGAGAGACAATTATTAGCAAAAATTGATTTTTCAAAAACAAAACAAGAGTTAGTATTTCAATATAAGAATGCTCCTTTGTGGGGAGATAGAGATGAGGCTATGGCTTTCTTTAATGAACATGCGAATGATACAGAAATTCAATCATTATTGATGGAAATTGCCATGAATGATCCTTGGAAAAATATCAGAAGCCAAGCTATCACCATCTTGGGAACTCTAGCAAAAGAAAAAGAAGCTGAATTAAAACCATTATTAGTGAGAATATATCATGAGGATAAAAACACACGAGTAAGAGCACTGGCTTTAAAAACACTAGCTTTACAATACAAAGGAGAGGACTTGAATGCAATTTATGAGCAAGCCTTGAATGAACAATCTTATGCCATCGTATCTGAAGGATTTGATGCCATTGCTAATTTAAACCCAACGCTTGCGATGAAAAAAGCAATGGCTTTAGAAAATGAACCTTCAAAAGAGATTATGTACTCTATTATGGATTTGTACGCTAAAAATGGTTCTGATGCAAACCATGAATATTTTAAAAAAGCTAAAAAGAATTTCAGTGGATTTGAATTAATGAGTTTTGGAAATTTATATGGTAAGTTTTTAAAACGTTGTACTAAGCCTGAAACCGTTATAGAAGGTGCAAGGGTATTAACAAAATTAGCGTCGAGTGACAATAAGTATGTAAAGTATGCCGCACAAAAAGTCATAAAAGATAATTTAATAAATGTATGGCAAGGCAAAGAAGATAAATTAAATGGGCAAATTGAAAAATTGAAAAAGGAGAATCAAGATGTATCTTCATTAACCATTGATTTAAAAACGATACAAGAAACCAAAAAGCAAATTGTAGATTTATACAATTCAATTAAAAAATAGTAAACTAATAGTTAAGCCACTATGTATTCAAATCATAACATAAAAACAGCAATCATTGCAATCATATCCTTTTATTCATTTGCAAGTTTAGCTCAAAATAAATTATTAACGATTCAAGAGGCTGTTTTAAAAGGTAGGACCTCACTTGCACCAAAAAGATTGCAAGGACTGTCTTTTGTTAAAAACTCGAATCAATTTTCCTTTATAGATAATAATACTATTAAGTTAGGTGATCAACAATCAGGGAAGATTAAAGAACTCTTATCTTTAAAGGAGTTAAATGCCCAGTTGAAATCTTCAACTAAGGATACCTTGGCTGCATTGACTTCAATTACTTGGAAGAATGGCAATCAATTTTATTTTACTAATAAAAAAGGTGAATTACTTTACACCATCGATAAAAAAACTATTTCTGAAAGTGATAAAAATGCTGAACCGACTGAATTAGAATCTTACGAAAAAGAAACTATAACGGGTGCTTATACGTATTGCAAAGATTTTAATTTATTTATTTCTAAAAACGGAAAAGATACACAAGTAACAACCGATGGCTCCATAAACATTGTTTATACTGGAAAAAATGTTCATCAAAATGAATTTGGAATTACAAAAGGAACTTTTTGGAGTCCGAAAGGAAATTACCTTGCTTTTTATAGAATGGACCAAACGGATGTAACCGAATATCCAATTATTGATTGGACAACTCATCCTGCAAAAAATAAAAATATAAAATATCCAATGGCTGGTAATAAAAGTCATTATGTTACGTTAGGAATTTTTAATGTCAATTCGAATTCAACCGTTTATATAAAAACAGGGAACGAAAAAGAACAATACTTAACAAATGTTTCATGGAGTCCTGATGAAAAGCATGTTTACATTGCCATTCTAAATCGTGCACAAAATCACATGAAGTTAAACGAATACGATGTTGCGACAGGAAATTTTGTACACACCTTGTTTGAAGAAAAAAACGAAAAGTATGTAGAGCCTTTGCACTCTATGTTGTTTTTAAAGAATAATTCTAATCAGTTTGTTTGGCAAAGTAGAAGAGATGGATACAATCATTTTTATTTGTACAATAGTAATGGAACCCTAGTGAAACAACTTACAAAAGGGAAATGGGAAGTGAAACAAGAAAATGGTTTTGATGCAAAAGGAGATCGTTTATTTTTTCATGCTAATGAACAAAGCCCCATTAATCAGGACTTTTACAGTGTGAATATGAAAACAGCTGAAATAAAAAGGCTGACCTATGGTAATGGATTTCATACTTGTATGTTAGATGAAAAGGGCAATTATTTTATCGATAATTTTACAAATGTAACAACTCCACGTGAGTATAATATCATTCATACAGTATCTAAGAAAGCTAAGAATATTTTCAAGGCTGAAAATCCAGTGAAGGATTATAAATTAGGATCATGGAATCTATTCACGATAAAAAATAATGAAGGAACCGATTTATATGCTCGCATAGTTAAGCCAGTTGATTTTGATTCTACAAAAAAGTATCCTGTGATTGTTTATTTATATAACGGTCCACATTCGCAATTGGTTACCAATACATGGATGGCCGGTAGTGAACTTTGGTATCAGTACATGGCGCAAAAAGGTTTTATTGTCTTTACGTTGGATGGTAGAGGAACGGATAACCGTGGCGCTGATTTTTCTCAAGCCACACATCGTCAATTAGGAACAAAAGAAATGGAAGATCAATTAAAAGGTGTTGAGTATTTAAAGACCTTATCTTATGTTGATGCTTCTAGAATAGGAGTACACGGTTGGAGTTTCGGCGGATTTATGACAACATCATTAATGACCCGCACTCCAGACGTATTTAAAGTGGGAGTTGCAGGCGGGCCTGTTATTGATTGGACGTATTATGAAATTATGTACACCGAACGTTATATGGATTCTCCTCAAGAGAATAAAGAAGGTTACGATAAAAATAATTTACTAAATTATGTCGATAAATTGAAAGGGAAATTATTAATGATACATGGTGCGCAAGATCCAGTAGTTGTTTTGCAACACAGCGTTCTTTATCAAAAGAAAGCGGTTGATAAAGGTATACAGTTAGATTATTATTTATATCCGGGACATGAACATAATGTGTTGGGAAAGGATAGAGCTCATCTAATGGAAAAAATCACTAATTATTTTATTGAGAATTTGTAGTTACAATAAGTATGATTTAGATCATACTTATGTATTGGGATAGTAAATAAATTCAATTCTTATATTCGTCTATATAACTTAAAAAGCATGAGCTATCCCTATCAAATAAAAACCATCGAATCCTATAAACAGGATTATAAGCAAAGTCTTGAAAAACCTGAAGAATTTTGGGTAAACATTGCGGAAACATTTACATGGAAAAAAAAGTGGGATAAAGTTTTAGAATGGAATTTTAAAGAGCCAGATATCAAATGGTTTAAAGGTGGGAAATTAAACATCACTGAAAATTGTTTAGATAGACATTTAGAAAAAAACGCTAACACGCCTGCGATAATTTGGGAATCAAATAATCCTGACGAACATCATCGCGTGCTAACTTATAAAGAGCTTCACTTTAAAGTGATTCAATTTGCTAATGTCTTGAAAAATAATGGCGTAAAAAAAGGAGATTGTGTTTGTATTTATATGGGTATGATTCCTGAACTTGCCATTGCTACCTTGGCTTGCGCGCGCATCGGAGCAATTCATTCTGTTATTTTTGGTGGATTTTCTGCACAAGCCATTGCTGATCGTTTAGAAGATGCACAATCAGAATTTATTATTACATGTGATGGTGCTTACCGCGGAGCGAAAGACATTCCTTTAAAGAGTGTCATTGATGATGCACTCGTTGGAAATCATACTATCAAAAAAGTAATTGTCTGCACACGCACACGTACACCAGTGAGTATGATTAAAGGACGTGATGTGTGGTGGGAAGATGAAATTAAAAAAGTAGAAACACACGGTAATCCTGATTGCCCCGCAGAGGAAATGGATGCAGAAGATATTCTATTTATTTTATATACTTCAGGTTCAACAGGAAAACCAAAAGGTGTTGTTCATACTGTAGCTGGTTATATGATTTGGGCTAATTATACATTTGTAAATGTGTTTCAATATCAACAAGGACAAGTACATTTTTGTACAGCAGATATTGGTTGGATTACTGGACATAGTTATATTATTTATGGTCCGTTGAGTGCTGGAGGTACAACTGTATTATTTGAAGGAGTGCCTACTTGGCCTGATGCAGGAAGGTTTTGGGAAGTTGTAGATAAGTTCAAAGTAAACATTTTATATACTGCACCAACTGCCATTAGAAGTTTGATGGGATTTGGCTTAGAATACATTAAAGGAAAAGATTTAAGTTCGTTAAAAGTACTAGGCTCTGTTGGCGAACCTATTAATGAAGAAGCTTGGCATTGGTTTGATAAAAATATTGGAAAGGGAAATTGTCCGATTGTGGATACTTGGTGGCAAACTGAAACGGGTGGTATGATGATTTCAAATATGGCTGGTGTAACTCCCAGTAAACCTTCATTCGCAACACTTCCTTTGCCAGGTGTTCACCCATGTTTAGTTGATGAACAAGGAAATGAAATCGAAGGAAATAATGTAAGCGGAAATTTATGTATTAAGTTTCCTTGGCCTGGAATTATTCGCACAACGTATGGTGATCATGAGCGTTGTCGTCAAACGTATTTTTCAACGTATGAAAATAAATATTTTACAGGTGATGGATGTATGCGAGACGAAGATGGAAATTATCGTATTACAGGTCGTGTAGATGATGTTTTAAACGTAAGTGGTCATCGCATAGGGACAGCAGAAGTAGAAAATGCAATAAATATGCATGCTGGAGTGATTGAAAGTGCAGTGGTTGGATATCCGCATGATCTGAAAGGCCAAGGTATTTATGCTTACATTATTTATGATGGGAATCATGGCGACCAAAATTTATCGAAACAAGATATTATTCAAACTGTATCTCGTATCATTGGTCCTATTGCAAAACCAGATAAAATTCAGTTTGTGCCAGGATTACCTAAAACACGTTCTGGTAAAATTATGAGGCGCATTCTTAGAAAAATTGCAGAAGGTGATTTTACTAATTTAGGTGATACAAGTACGCTGTTAGATCCTAGTTTAGTGGAGGTTATTAAAGAAGGCCGAATTTAGAAATACGTTTCGCGTTTTTTTATTAGAATTTTGTAAATCATCAAAATAAAAAAGTAGGCAAAGCGCCTGCTTTTTTATAATTATTTTTGAAAAACGCATGATTAAACTAAAATAGTAAAATTACTTTTAACACTATTGTTTAGATTATCTACCGACACATTTACACTATTTAGCTACAAGTTAATTCTACTTATACAGAAATTTTACCATTTCGAATTCAATTTAACCAATCTTGTCGAATTTTTGGTTTTTGCTTTGCTATTAAGTTCATCTTTGCGAAAAATTTAATTAAAAAATAAACATGAAAAAAAACTTACTAAACATAAAATTATTTTCAAAAATGATTTTATTTATTGGCTTATCCTTTTCGGTTAGCACGACAACTTTTGCTCAGTTAGCTGCATCAATAGCGCAGACAGCTTCAGTTTCTTGTAACGGAGGTTCAAATGGAGCTTTATCTGTTACAGCCACTGGGGGTATTGTAACTTCTGGTTCTCAAGTATTTAATTATACTGGTTCAGCTCAGTCTTTTACGGTTCCTATGGGTATTACAACATTAACTGTTGATGCAAGAGGAGCGAAAGGAGGAGGATCTTTTTTTGGTACTACCAATACTTCTGGTGGATTAGGTGGAAGAGTTTTAGCAGTTATTTCTGTAACACCGGGCCAAGTTCTACAAATAAATGTAGGAGGTTCTGGTGCAAATGGAAGTTCTACATCAGGTGGCGTTGGAGGTTTTAATGGTGGTGGCAATGGTGGACTTGAAGGAGCATCACAAGCTGGCGGCGGCGGCGGCGGTGCGTCTGATATTCGTCAACTTGGGACAGCGTTAGCAAATAGAATTATAGTTGCAGGTGGTGGATCTGGAGCTGCAATGTGCAGTGGTTCTCTTTTAACAGGTGGTGCTGGCGGAGGTTTAGTTGCAGGTAATGGAGCAAATTGCCTAACCGGAAGTAATGGTGTTGGCGGTAGTCAACTATCTGGTGGCGCAAATGGAACATATAGTGGTTGGTGCACAGCTAGTCCAGGAACGCTTGGTGCTGGTGGAAATGGATGCTCGCCATCTGGCGGCGGCGGTGGCGG
>JBILCJ010000107.1:0-7490 GCA_044353195.1 Bacteroidia bacterium
ATAAAATGTTGCAATACATTATTGATTTAGTTGGTGCTGATAAAGTTGTGCAAGGCTCTGATTACCCATTTCCATTGGGCGAAGCAGTACCAGGCGATTTAGTGCGTTCATCACCTTTATCAGAAAAAGACAAACATATTATTATGGGTAGCGCAGCAAAATCTTGGTTGTCGCTATAAATAATAATTCAACATTCATAACTACTAAAATATTTTTATCTCACGATGCAACATTTTACCGATATACAATTAAAAAATTTAACTTCAGCCGAAGGCAAAACGTTACTAAAAGTGGTGATTTATTTTTGGGTGAATCGTTTCAATCCCGACGCACATGTTGATTTGATAGACAATGTAGAATTGTTTTTCACAGATTCTACAAGCCTTGTTATTACTTGCAATGAAGACAGTACAGGAATTGAAGCATTATTAAATTTTGATTTAGCTGAAGAGCAAAAACAATTGAAAGAAGAATTTGGTGGTAAAATAAAAATCATACCGATTGATGCATCAACCACAAAAATGTGGACAGATGTTATTGGTGAAACAATTGAATCTATTGATTTAACAAAGGACGGAGATAATTATTTAAACGATGCCATAATAGTAAATTTTGGATTAAAAGAAAAAAGAACGATTGGAATTAGTCCAAGTGATGGATTAATTATTGATTACTGGGAAGATTGATACAACCAAAACATTGAAAAATTAATAGGTTTAAATTTTAATCTATGTTTCTATACATGAAAAACTAAGTTTTAAATAAATATTTTTGCTTAAATTTCCATATTGAATAATTTAAAAAATAATAAAATGAAAAAGCATATACAGTTTTTTGTGGCAATAGTTATGATGCTAACATTAACTCATTGTAAAAAAGATAAGACAACTACACCAGAACCTACACCAATGGATGTTTTGCCTGGCAGTGGTTCTTTAAACCTTTATATTAAAGGAATGGTTGGATCAACGCCATTGGTTTTTTCTACTCAAACATATACCAATCAAGCTGGTAATACGTATAAAATTAACATGGCAAAATATTATATTAGTAATATTAAATTGACAAAAACTGATAATAGTGTTTACACAGTTTCAAATAGTTATTATTTAATTGACTTAACAGATTCGTTGAAAAGCATGGCCAAGCTTTCTGGGATTCCTTATGGAAATTATAAATCTGTAGAGTTCATGATTGGTGTTGATAGTTTAAGAAATGTGTCTGGTGCACAAACAGGTGGTTTAGACCCATCGCTTGGTATGTTTTGGACTTGGAGTACTGGTTATATTATGGCAAAAATAGAAGGAACTTCTCCTCAATCTCCTGATTTAGGTAATGTAATCGAATTCCACATTGGAGGATTCAGCGGAGTAAACAATGTTTTGAGAACGACCACGGTTTCTTTTGGACTTGATACAGCAAAGGTTTCTGCTACAGTTACCCCTTTAGTTTATATGTCAAGCAATTTGGCTGAATGGTTTGCTTCACCAAATATGATCGATTTTTCATTAGTTAATATTGTAACTATTCCAGGACCGAGAGCAAGCAGCATTGCAACAAATTACATGGATATGTTTAGTGTTAGTCGTATTCAAAACTAAAGAATCCTCATTTTTTCGCTCAACATACAGTAGGATAAAAAATTATACGTAATTTTGCTATCAGAAATTTAAATTTTGAGAAGTAAATTCAACATCATTTTTTCTTTTATTTTACTGATGAGCTTCAGCTGGCAATCAGTTGCAAAAACTTTTATTTATGTGAGTTTTAAGAAAAACCAAAAAAGTTTATCTAGAACCGTTTGTGTTAATAAAGACAAGCCAAAAAGTTGTTGTCAGGCAAAATGTTATTTGGAAAAAGAAATCAAAAAAGAAGACAGCCGACAAAGTAATTTGCCGTCGGGATTAAAAGATAAAACTGAGAAAACAGAATTGCTATCAACGTATTTGAGTTTTGATTTCTTACCCATCATTACTTCTAAAGAGTATAATGGTTATCAGGTTTCTAGTCAGCTGAAACAGTTTTCCACTGAAATATTTCAGCCACCTCAGGGCGTTTCTGTTTCCATATATTAAGAAAAAGCTTCCCACATAAATTAATTTTTTGTGTTAAAAGGTCATGGCAATAATCCTAAAAATCAAGGTATGAAACTAATTGAAATAGTATTTTTTATAATGATATTTTTAACGATAAACGAATATCGTCTTATAAAAAAATACATACAAAATTTAGAAAAAATGGAACCGTCTACCTTAGAAAAAGGGGTTCTAAAAACATATAAGCAACTTAAGAAACCAATTAATTGGTTAAATTATAAACTATTAAATAACGATTTAAATTATTAAAAAAATGAGAACAACTATAAAATTTTTAACCGCACTGATGATGGTGTTAACTTTAGTAAATTGTAAGAAAGATAAAACGAGTAGTCCTGAACCAGAGCCGACGCCTGTTTTACCAACGACAGGAAATTTAAATTTAGCCTTTGAAGGTATGGTTGGTTCGGTGCCATTAGTTTTTACAACACAAACCTATACAAATCAAGCAGGAAACACCTATAATATTACCATGGCTAAATATTATATCAGTAATATTAAACTAACAAAAACAGATAACAGTGTTTTTGCTATTGCAAATAGTTATCATTTAGTTGATTTATCTGATTCATTAAAGAGTTTAGTAAAATTATCAGGAGTTCCTTATGGTAATTATAAAGCAATTGAGTTTATGATTGGCGTTGATAGTACTAGAAATGTTTCGGGGGCACAAACTGGCGCTTTAGACCCTTCATTGGGAATGTTTTGGACATGGAGTTCTGGCTATATTATGGTAAAAATTGAAGGAACATCTCCTCAATCAACAGCAACCTCAAATAAAATTGCTTTTCACATAGGTGGTTTTTCGGGAGTAAATAATGTGTTGAAAACTGTTTCACCAAGTTTCGGAACAGAAACGGCAAATGTTTCTAGCACAGTGACTCCTGTAGTTCACTTGACAAGTAATCTTGAAGAGTGTTTTGCATCGCCAACAGTCGTTAATTTTTCGATGTTAAATACGGTAATGATGCCTGGGGCAAATGCTAAAAACATTGCAAATAATTACATGGATATGTTTACAGTTGAACACATTCATAATTAAAAACCAAAAAGAGCTGTTTAGTTTTTAAACAGCTCTTTTTAATATTCTATTTATGAATCAAATTAAAAAGCAAGGAATTGTTATTCTTTTGTTTTTTCCGTTATTCTCCTTTTCTTGTGATATTTGCGGAAACTACATGGGATTAACTCCCTACGACAATAAAAACATTGTTTCTTTTTTACATCGTTACAGAGTGTATAATGGATATAGAAATCATCAATCACACAGTCAATTTTTTCCAACAGGCGCTTATAAAGTAAATCATAATTCTCTTTCAGACAGTCTAAGTTTAAGTAAAGAGTACAGTAGTAAGGATTTTGAATCGTTTAAAATTTTTGAACTGCGATTAAAGTATTTTGTAGCCAACCGCATGGAATTAAATATTTTTTTACCAATCATGAATAATAAATCTAGAAATAATGAAGCTGAGTTTAATAGCACAGGTATCGGAGATTTCTCATTCTTTGTTGGGTATCATGTGATAAAACCTAATTTGGAAAGGAAAACTAAACACAAATTAATTTTAAATGTTGGTATAAAATTACCTACAGGTAATTATATGGTGCATGATAGCAATATAAACAGATTACCTTTCGAAATGCAACTTGGTTCAGGAAGTATTGATGGATTATTTGGAGTTAATTATTTATGGATGAAGAAAAACATAGGAATTAATGCAAATGCAAATTTGAAACTGAATGGGAAAAATAGTTTTAATGAGCAATTAGCTGGCAGTACAACTAATTTTATTTCTATTTTTTATAAAGTTCCAATTAAGAAAGTGTATTTGTATCCAGCTGTTAATTTTAATTACGAATATACAAAAGGATTGTATACGCATAAAGTCTTAGATAAAGTAACAGGCATTAATTCTCTTTTGATTGGCCCAGGCTTTGAAATGTATTATAAGCAAGTATCTTTTAATGCATCCTGTCAAATGACTGTTCGCGAAAGTAGATTTGAAAATCAATTGAAAAATACGGGCAGATTAACCTTTGGTGTTAATTATAATTTTGAAAGTAAGCGAACGAATAATTAAGGTTATAGCCCAAATGCATGGCAGGGCAAAGGTTTCGGAGTTATTTTGACGTTAAGTGTAACTCCAAAAAACATATACCAATCTTTCGTGTTTGGATTTCCTCTTTGTTCGTTGATATTGCTGCCAGCATTTTTTGAACGGTCTGAAAGTAAACTTGCTAATTGTTTGTCAAATGGTTTTTCAATTGTATTTGGATAAGTTCCGCTTACATCGTCTAAATAGTCGGTGAATAATTTTCGTGGACCCCATTCTAATCCAATACCAACGTTTTTTGCAACATTTAATTTTATGCCAACACCAAAGGGAATGCCAACCTGGATGAGCTTGTATTTCTCCGATTGGGCCTCTGTTTTTAAGGGCTGTAAATCAAACCAATTGTTATTGTATTGGGCTTTTGGTTTAAAAGAAAAAACGTTTAACCCTAAAAATAAAAATGATGTGAATTTAAATTTATCATTGCTAATTCTGTATTCCAAAAAATTAAATTCAGCAATGGTATGAAGGTCAATGATGTAAGATTTAAAATTTAAATTTCTTTGAAGTTGATCAGCGTTGTCGCTTTGAGAATCATCGGCCAAAACTTCTCCATAGGTAATTCCGCCTCTAAAGGCGTATCTGTAATTTGGTATAAATCTATAAAAACCTCCAACGGATGGACGCGTTGCATTAAAATGTTGTGATGGGTTTAAGTCGCCAATATAATACGAACCACCAACAAATAAGCCCACTTCATGTTGTCTGAAATTTCTTTTTTTAGTTTGGGCTTTTGTGACACTAACTAAAATAGTAGAGATAAGTAATATGTAAACAAATTTCATTTAGCTTAATAACGTATGGTATATAATTTAAGTATACACGATAAAGTTATTATTTTTATTTTTATTTACAACTCTATCGATTTTATTTATAAAACAAAGTGAAAGTGTTTAAGAATCTTGTAATTTTTATCGATATTTACTTGATGCGAAAACTTCAATTAATAATCTTTTTTGTGCTTAGTTTTAATGCAAATCTTCGGGCTCAAGACTCTGTTCTGTATTCAAAAGAGTTTCGTTTGTATGAAGGCATTTATATAAATTATGAAGATTTGAGGTTTAATTGGCCAATTGATAAAGAAAAAATTATCACAAATTTGCCAAAAGAGCAACTAGATTTTTTTAGTAAGTTAGTTGAATCAGACATGATCGAATATAAAGAAAGAGATGGGTCTGTTATTAACATAAAAACAGAAAAAATATGGGGATATTGTCAAAATAATGTCATTTTTATTAATCAAGAAAATAGTTTTTTTCGCATTCCAGTTTTTGGAGCAATTAGTAGTTTTATTGGTGCTGTTGCTGTTATCAATCATTCGCCGGGATTCGATCCTTTTATGAATACGCCTAGTAATAGCACAGCTCATAGTATCAAAGAGTTTCGGCCTTTTCTTTTCGATTTTTATTCTGGAGACATTACGGAGTTTAGTTTGGAAAAGTTAGAAGAATATTTAAGTCATGATATTTCCTTAGTTAGTGAGTTTAAACAATTGAGAAAAAAAAAGAAAAAAGAATATGCGGCAAAATACATCCGACTGTTTAACGAAAAGCATCCAGTTTTTTTTCCAAAAGGATAACCTTTTAATTTTATCATCATTCAAATTATTTCAATTACCTTAGCAAAAAAATTTTAAAGATTATGTCAGAAGTAGGAAGACAAATTATTTACAGTATGGTGAATGTATCCAAAATACATCCTCCACAAAAACAAGTATTAAAAGATATTTATATTTCATTTTACTATGGTGCCAAAATCGGTGTTTTAGGTTTAAATGGTTCGGGTAAATCGTCATTATTAAAAATAATGGCAGGATTGGATAAAGATTATTTAGGGGAAATCCATCAGTCTCCCGGTTACACAATTGGGTTATTAGAGCAAGAACCGCAGTTAGATGAAAACAAAACCGTTATTGAAGTTGTTCGAGAAGGAGCGCAAAAACACGTTGATATTTTAAATGAATTCGAAGAAGTAAACAATAAGTTTATGGACGAAGAGATTTTAAATGATCCAGATAAAATGGATAAGCTAATTAATCGTCAAGCACAATTACAAGACTTAATAGATCAACATGATTTATGGAATTTAGATATGCGTTTAGAACGAGCGATGGATGCCTTGCGTTGTGCAGAAAGCGATACACTAATTAAGGTTTTATCTGGTGGAGAGAGAAGACGTGTAGCGTTATGTCGTTTACTTTTACAAGAACCAGATATTTTATTATTAGATGAGCCAACTAACCATTTAGATGCTGAATCAGTGGATTGGTTAGAAATACATTTACAAAACTATAAAGGTACTGTTATTGCTGTAACGCATGATCGGTACTTTTTAGATAATGTGGCTGGTTGGATTTTAGAATTGGATAGAGGTGAGGGTATTCCCTGGAAAGGAAATTATTCATCTTGGTTAGAGCAAAAAGGAAATCGTTTAAAACAAGAAGAGAAAACAGAAAGCAAACGTCAAAAAACGTTAGCCCGTGAGTTAGATTGGGTTCGTCAAGGTGTTAAAGGTAGAGGCGTGAAACAAAAAGCACGTTTAAATAACTATGATAAAATGATGAGCGAAGATATTAAGGATAAAGAGGAACGCTTAGAAATTTTTATTCCTAACGGTCCGCGCCTTGGTAATGAAGTTATTGAATCTATGGATGTTTCTAAAGGATTTGGAGATAGATTATTATACGAAGGGTTGAATTTTAAATTGCCACCAGCTGGAATTGTTGGTATTATTGGGCCAAACGGTGCTGGTAAAACAACGTTGTTCCGCATGATTATGGGCGAAGAGAAACCAAATGGCGGTGAGTTTAAAGTAGGGCCAACTGTAAAAATTTCTTATGTCGATCAAAATCACGCCGAACTAGATCCAAATAAAACAGTATATGATGTATTAAGTGGTGGCTTAGATAATATTACCTTGGGTGGTAAACCTATGAATGCAAGAGCATACATCTCTCGATTCAATTTTGCAGGCAGTGATCAAGGTAAAAAAGTAAGTGTATTATCTGGTGGCGAACGTAACCGTTTACATTTAGCGATGGCATTAAAAAATGAAGGTAATGTATTATTGCTCGATGAGCCTACCAATGATTTAGATGTAAATACATTGCGAGCTTTAGAAGAAGGGTTAGAAAATTTTGCTGGTTGTGCTGTTATTATTAGTCACGATAGATGGTTTTTAGATAGAGTGTGTACTCACATTTTAGCATTTGAAGGGGATAGCTCTGTGTATTGGTTTGAAGGTGGTTACAGTGAATATGAAGAGAATCGTAAAAAACGAT
>JBILCJ010000124.1:0-6687 GCA_044353195.1 Bacteroidia bacterium
ACTACAACAGGTTATCCTGAAGGTGGTGGTGGTGGATCTTTCAATGGAGGTACTTCACAAGCTAATTTTTCTGGTTCAAATTTAGGCGATGGTCTTGTTTTAATCACATCGCTTTCTACTTTTTTTGTAAATATTTCACAAACATCAACTATTACTTGTAATGGCTTATCTACAGCTGCCCTTACAGCATCTGTTTCGGGTGGAACAGGACCTTTTACATATTCTTGGTCACCAATTGGAGGTACAACATCTAATGCCTCTAGTCTGCCAGCAGGAACATATACTTGTAAAGTAACCGATGCAACCTCAACAATTACAACAAATACATTCATTGTTACACAACCTTCATCTTTTTCAATTACAACAAATGTTACAAATTCAGTTATTTGTAATGGGGCAACAACTACACTCAACGGAATAGGAGCAACAACCTATACTTGGACAGGAGGTGTATTAAACGGAATAGCATTTTCTCCAACAATAACTAATTCTTACTCAGTGACTGGAAGTAACTCATTGGGATGTGTCGCATCAAATACTGCTGTAAGTTCAGTAACTGTAAATGCAAATCCTAACTTAGTTGCTTTAACTTCTAATTCATTAATTTGTATAGGCAATAGTGCAATATTAACAGCATCAACAACAGCAAGTTCATACACTTGGAATACTGGAGCCACAACAATGTCAATTTCAGTTTCACCATCAGTGACTACGACGTATTCCGTTAATGTCGTAAATTCAAATGGTTGTTTTGCAAACAGTAATGTCACTATTATCGTTAACACTTGTACGGGAATTAAAGAGCTTAATCAAAATTCAATTTCTGTATATCCAAATCCAACTAATGGATTATTTACAATAGAATTAAACTCAACAGCTCAAATTATCATTACTAATAGCTTAGGAGAAATAATAATGAATACAACCGTTAATTCTGGTTTACAAAATCTTGATCTACAAAATAAAATAAATGGCATTTACTTTATCCGATTAATTCAAAATAATAAACAAGAAGTTTATAAATTAATTAAAGAATAAGATTTTACAATTTAAAAAAACTCCCACTTCAAAATGAAGTGGGAGTTTTTTGTTTTATACTAATTCCAAAATATTATTTACCTAAAAAAACAAAACTAACAATATTCGCTCCCATTTTTAATGCTTTTTCTCGAGCTTCAAAGCTATCAGAATGAATCTCGGCATTTTCCCATCCATCACCCAAATCACATTCGTAATCATAAAAACAAACTAATTTTCCTTTATAAATTAAACCAAAACCTTGTGGCGCTTTTTTATCATGCTCATGCACTTTTGGTAAACCATTTTCAAAATTAAATTTCTGATGATAAATAGGATGAGAATACGGAAGTTCAACTAATTCTAATTCAGGAAACACTTTTTTTAATTGTAGTCGAATAAAAGAATCCATTCCGTAATTATCAGACACATGTAAAAAACCACCTGCCATTAAGTACTTTCTTAAGTTTTCTGCTTCTTGATTGGAAAACACTACATTGCCATGCCCTGTTAAATGTACTAATGGATAATTAAATAATTCAATACTTCCTACCTCAACAATGGCTTGCTCAGGATTTAATTTTGTTTTTAAATGCGTATTACAATATTTAATTAAATTAGGTAAAGACGTTTCTAAATTTGCATACCAATCGCCCCCACCCGAGTATTTTAACAAGCCAATTTGTAATGACTGCGAAAAAACAGAATGGCTACATACGATTAAATAACCAATTAAAATGATTCGGATTTGTTTCATATCGTATTGCTTACCTCAATTATTTTTTATTGGAGAATTTAAATAAAACTTCTTTTTCACTTTTTGATAAATTCTCATAGCCTGTTTTAGAAATTTTATCAAGGATGCTATCAATTAGTTTTTGCTGATTTTCGCTATTCCCTTCTGACTTATTCTTACTGTGGTGTACAACTGTCAATTTAGATTTTTTTTCTAGTTTGTAAAATGACATCAAGGATAAATCCCTTCCATTCTTTAACATATATCCATAAAATAATCCAAAAAAAGCACCACCGAAATGTGAAATTTTACCAGGAGTGTTTATACTAAAATCGATTACTGTAAACAAAACAAATATTAATGTTGCAAAATATTTATACTTCATTTCAAACACGCCAAACAAACTAATAGGCATATTAGGCGTATAAATAGCCAAAGCAGAAATAACACCCAAAATAGCCGCAGATGCACCACTAATAGCAACTATTTCTATGTCTTTATTTAAAAAAAATGAAAAGATAATTAAGAATAAAGCTCCGGAAATTCCACTTAAAATATAGACAAACGCAAATCGTTTTTCTAATAAAATACCACAAAATAACCTTCCATTAAAATACAACAAAAGCATGTTGTAAAATAAATGTCCAACATCTTGATGAGAAAACATGTATGAAAAAACAGTCCAGAATTTGATAATTGCACTAAAAAAATCAAGGGGAAAAGCTAAATACTGAATTAGATTAAAATTAAAAATATGATCACTAATATTAATAATCAAAAAAAGAATAATGTTTATGATGATAAATAAGGTAAGCTTACCTTGTTTGCGTAATTCTGTGTTTATGCTTTGTATAAATGACATGCTATTAATAAAAGAAGTTTTTATCGCGTTTCCAAATGAGCATAATAACAACACCCACAATTAATCCACCTAAATGAGCGAAATGACCAACGTTATCACCCGAACGATTTAAAAAACCAGTCACGAGTTCAAACAAACCATAACCTAAAACTAAATATTTGGCCTTAACTGGAATAACAAAATAAATATTTAAATACGTATTTGGAAACATCATCGCAAAGGCCACTAAAAGTCCAAAAACAGAACCCGATGCGCCTAAACATACCAAACTATTATAAACCTCCTTGTGATAATCAAACCCATCAACACTAGTGTAATCAGAATTAATCGTTGATAAAATTTGTTCTGATTGAAAATAGAAAGCTATGTATTGAGCCAAAGCTGCACCCAAACCCGTTAACAAATAAAAATTTAAGAATCGTTTCTGCCCCCATAAATTTTCTAAAATGGAACCAAACATATATACAGCTATCATATTAAAAAAAAGATGACTCAAATCTGCATGCATAAACATGTACGAAATAAACTGATGTGGTTTAAATAAAGAAGACTTAAAATAATGTAAATCTAAATAGAGATCAAAAGGAAAATCTTTAAATAAAAAACGACTCGCTACAAACAAAGCAATATTAATGATTAATATATTTTTGACAACAACTGGTAACTGCTGAAATTGCCTCGGTCTAAACTCTTGATAACTCATCTTAAACTTACTTTTTAAAAAATGCTTCTAAATCTATTTTGCTCATCTCCATAATGATTGGTTTTCCGCTTGGACTATACAAAGGATTTTCACAATTAAATAAGCTTTCCAAAATCATTGTCATTTCTTCTTCTTCCAATGATTTACCGTATTTAATCGCTGCACTTTTTGCCATACTCTTACATAAATTTTCAAATGGATCCATTTTAACATCGAAGGTATTTAATTTATAACTCTCTAAAATACTTTCAATCATTTCTTGAATATTAAACTCTCCTAATTCAGCTGGTGTTCCGCGAACAATCATTGTGTTTTTTCCAAAGGCCTCAATTTCAAAACCTAATACAACAAAGTAATCATTTAAAGAATTAATTAAAATAAAATCATTTGGCGTAACTTCAATTGTAATTGGAAATAATATTTGCTGACATGCTGTGGAACTATTACTATCCTTAACTGATTTATAATGTTCGTATAAAATTTGTTCATGCGCTCGCTGCTGATCAACAACCAATACTCCGTTTTCATGAGCACAAACAATAAAACGATTATATATCTGAAACTTTTTTTGAAAACTGTTTTCAGAAAACAATTGCTTTTGTTCTAAAGGTTTTTCAATGTCAAATTTTTCTTGATCAATTAATTCTGGCGATTGCGTGTAATTATCATATAAGCTTTGCCAATTTTCCTTATTGTGCTTTTGCAATGCGGTTTCTGTCGTTTGCTTATAATTGTTAGCAGATTTTACATTGCTTTCGAACGGATTATAATTTGGATTAAAACTAACTGTTGGTTGAGAAACTTGTTTTGTATAATCAATTTCAAAACTCATTTCACTATTAAAATCCAAGCTTGGCGCAACATTAGCCTTACCTAAAGCTCTTTTAACTGAACTATGTAATAATGCATAAATTATTTTTTCATCCTGGAATTTAATTTCTGTTTTCGTTGGGTGAATATTTATATCTATAGTTTGTGGATTAACATCTAAAAATAAATAGTAAGCGGGATGACTATCATTTGAAATAAGATCTCGATACGCTTCGGCAACAGCATGATGTAAATAAGGACTTTTTATAAATCTATTATTTACAAAAAAATATTGATCACCTCTTCGTTTCTTAGCATTTTCAGGTTTTCCAATATAACCAGTAATTTTAACAACATCTGTTTCTTCTTGAATAGTCACCAATTTTTGTTGCAAGGTTTTGGTGAATAAGCCTGAAATACGTTCAATGGTAGTAGTTGGTGGTAAATTATACACCTCATTACCATTGCTATAAAATTGAAAATGAATAGTAGGATGAGGCAACGCAACACGCTCAAATTCATCAATGATGTGTTTTAATTCGATAGAATCATCCTTAAGAAAATTTCGTCGTGCAGGAATATTAAAAAATAAATTTTTGACACTAAAAGAACTTCCTGTTTGTGACTGACACTCTTCTTGTTTTACAAATTTATTACCTTCAATTTCAATCAATTGTCCAACAACATCTTCCTGCCGTTTTGTTTTCAGTTCAACTTGAGCCACAGCTGAAATACTTGCCAATGCTTCACCTCGAAATCCTTTTGTATGGAGTTTAAATAAATCTTCTGCTACTTTAATTTTTGAGGTAGCGTGTCTTTCAAACGCCATTCGTGCATCAATAGGACTCATTCCTAAGCCATTATCAATAACTTGAACTAAGGTTTTGCCAGCATCTTTTACAATGAGTTTAATAAACGACGCTTTTGCATCAATAGCATTTTCGAGCAATTCTTTTACTATAGATGCAGGGCGCTGTACAACCTCGCCTGCAGCTATTTGGTTTGCAACACTATCAGGTAAAAGGGTAATTACATTTTGCATTTCGTAAAGGTAATTTTTTACTTGGTTTGAAGTAAAACTGATTTAAAAATAATAAAATAAAAAATATTTCGATAAATCAATTAATTTTTATATATTACGCAAAAAACCAATTAGTTATGTCGAAAAAAACAAACACTTCGCCAAAAAATAAAAAAACTGTATCTAAAAAAGTTGTTAAAAAAACATCTAAAACAGTTGTTAAAGCAAAGCCTGTTAAAAAAACGGCCATAAAAACTAAAATTGCACCTAAAAAAGCTGTTGCTAAAAAAATTAATACACCTAAAAAAGTTGTAAAAAAAGCACCAGTCAAAAAAATACTATCAAAAAAAATAATCGTTGCTAAGAAAAAGCCAGTTAAAAAAACGATAATCAAAAATAAAATTAGTCCTAAAAAAAATATAAAAGCGGTTGTAAAAAAAGTAACCGTTAAAAAAACAGTAGTTAAGACTAAATTAAAACCCAAGAAAGCGGTTGCTAAAAAAATAGTAATTAAAACAGCCAAGAAAATCGCTCCCAAAAAAGCTATTAGTAAGAAGGTGATAGTTGCAAAGGAAATAAAATTAAAAGCACCTAAAGTTGAAAAAATAGCCGTAATAAAAGAACCCAAAATTAAGGTTGAGAAAGTAAAAGTTCCAAAACCTGCAAAAATAAAGCCGGTTGTGATAAAAAAGCCTATCGTTGCGCCAACAACATTCAGAAAAGCAGAAACGGGTCCAGTTAAGTTTATTAAAGAACCCAATGGAAAATTTGAAATGGAATTTGTAATCAGAGCTTCTGAAGACATGGTTTTTGAATTTGTAAGTACTGAAAGTGGTTTATCTGAATGGTTCTGTGATGATGTTACCATACGTGACGGTATATTTACATTTGATTGGGATGGACAAATTCAAGAAGCTAAATTGATAAAAGAAGTTCCTCCAACCTACATCAGATATCAATGGATGGATAAAAATGATGGTAGTTATTTTGAATTTAGAACCCAAAAAGATGAATTAACAAATGATATTTCTTTAATCATAACTGATTTCGCTGACAATAAAGCAGAAGAAATATCCTCGCGTTTGTTATGGGAAAGTCAGGTTGATAAATTACTTCACGTATTAGGATCTTTCTTTTAATAAGTGACTGACCAATTTTACTCAACACTTGTCTTTGTATCCAAAAAAATAATTAATTTAGCACAAAATAACTTTAAAAAACTCACTATCGAATAGACATCTACTTAAATTTTTTTATTAATTATTTAACTGTAGCCTTATGTCTATTCAATTGTTATCCGATAACGAGTTAATTCATTTATACATTAACGGAAATGAAACTGCACTCTCTGTTTTAGTTAAACGTCATAAAAGACGAATTTATTCCTATATCTATTTAATCACGCGCAATAAATCTCTAACAGAAGATGTATTTCAAGATACTTTTTTTAAAGTAATCCAAACATTAAAAAAAGGTAAATACAACGAAGAGGGTAAGTTTTTACCTTGGATTTTACGCATTGCTAAAAACTTGATTAT
>JBILCJ010000108.1:0-7460 GCA_044353195.1 Bacteroidia bacterium
CGAACAAAATAAAAGTTCAGGTTTTTTTTCGTGTTTTAAAATAAACTGAATGGTTTTATTGCAAAAGTTACATTCACCATCAAAAAGAACAATAGATTTATTTAAATAAGATTCATTCATTATGGCCTAATTGTTATAGAGTAGGGGTCAGCAGCAACTTCTGTTTTCTTATTTAAAAGTTCCATGGTTAGGATATTAAAATAATTTATAAATCCATTTCTTCCACACACCCCTGAATGATGTGGAGTAGGGCCAGTGATATTAATATTTCTACTTGCTACAATCAAATAGCCATTGATGTCATCGATGGCTATTCCATGCGGTTCGTATCCTACTTTATAGTTTGTTCCTACAAATGTATTCATATCAATCACGGTCACAGAACCTTTTATTTTAGGATTAACGTTTGGATCATTTTCACAGCTAACATATAATTTATTGGTTAAGTTACTTTTTGCCATTTCCAACGGATATACACCCGTAGGAATAACATGCAATAAATTATCACCAAGCCTACTAAAAACTCTAATTTCATTACTGTTTTGACAACTTACAAAATATTTTGTTCCGTCTGGTGAAAATATAATTTCATGAGGATCTAATGAAGATAAAGAACTCGGCGCTTGTGTTGGGTCTAATCTGATTTGAATAGGTAAGCTCGAAAATCCAGTATCTATTTTAAAAATAAAATTGCCTGTTTGGCTTGTTACATAAAGTGTATCGTTTGTGTTATTCAATGCTGTTCCATGTCCATTTAAAAAAGCATTAGAATAATAATGAATGACTTGCATGTTTACTAAATTAACCACAGAAATATTTCCATTTGGCCATGCCATGCAATAGGCTTTTTTATTGTCGTTGCTAAGTGTGATGGTATTCCAGTTTTGTTGCGGACCTAAATTTACTTCTCCAACTAATTGATCATCGCTTGTCCTAAATTTTTGTAAAATGGAATTTCCTACAAATACTACATACCAATAGTTTCCATCAGGCGATACTCTAATCATGTGCGGACTCTCAGCAACGTTTGGATTATTACCAACTGTAATGCAACGTATGGGTAATTGTGTTTCAGTATCAAATACTGTCACTACATCGCAACCTTGATTTAATACATAGTATTTTTTCCTATTCAAATTTTCACTCCACATTACCTTGCCATTTATATCTGGCGCCCCTTTATCAATCCAATCTTTAATTGTTTGGACTTCTGTTTGGCTCAGTGGAGTATTGTTGAGTGGCATGGTAGGGCTATTTATTAAACCTAATGCTGGATAGGTATTAATAAAATAACAAAGGGATGAAAAATCACTTCTATATGGAATAACTGGCGACCCATTACTCGAACCTTTAAATAAATCAGCATAACTGCTTAAATTTAAATTAGAGGCTGCTTTATAACTCGCATTGTTGTGGCAACCCGCAGTTGCGCATTTATACGTCATTATTTTCCCAATTTCTGTTGGATAATCTCCAAATGTGGGCGGCGCTGAATCTTTTGTACACGAAAAAAAAATAAAAGCGAATAAACTATAATTACATAAACGTAATAGGCGTTTGATATTAAAAATAGTTTTCATGTTTAAATATACAAAAGAAATAATTGATTTAGATATTTCGTTTTGGTGGTTCCCAAGCACTTTCGTTTGTTGCCGATATATATTTTAAATAGCCTATTAACAAAGCAAAATTCATTAAAATGAAATGACCTAAGGTATTTATAATGGTAATTTTTAAGTTTAACTTTTCTAAATAAATGGTTAAGTAGGGTAAAATTAAAATCAAACTGTAACCAAAGCTTATGAAAATAAATACATCGAAATAATAACTCAATAAGAATGATAGCACAAAAGAAAACACAATTGCAAATGGCGTGAACCAGCGTAGTACTTTGTGAGAAAAGAATGCAAATCCAAATCCTTTATGTATTGGAAATAATAAGTGTTTATAATATGTTAAGTTTCTGAAATTGCCCAGTGATATTCTTATCTTTCTTTTAAATTCAATCATAGGATCGTCATTCACATCTTCATAACACACCGCTTCTGGTTCAAATAAAACCTTTCCATTTTTAGAAATCACATCCAGTGTAATGAAAAAATCATCCATTAAAAAACCGTCAGGTACTTTTACAAAGTGTTCTTTTAATATGGCGTAGCAGCCTCCTTCCACACCAACACAAAATCCATATTTTAAACTTTCGTTATATTTCAATTGGTTTTCGAAATTCATGTAAAAAATTTCTTGTCCAGATATGCCTCCGTTTTTAGGTGAAAATTTCATGATATTTCCACCAACCATTTGAGCGTCCTTTTTTATTAAATTATAAACTAAGGCTTTTATGGTAATCGGTTCAAAAAATACATTAGCATCTGTAAATACTAAATGTTTTGTTTGCACGAGGTCAATCAGTTCGTTGATGATTTTAAGTTTCCCATTTCGAGATTCTTTTTTAATGAACGTGATATTTGTCTGTTTCGAACTAAATTCTTCGATGATAGCATTTGTTTGATCAGTTGAATGATCTGAACCAATAAGTACATGAAGTTTTTCTGACGGATAATCTGAATTTAAAATGGACTCTAATTTTCTTCTAATTACCTTCTCTTCATTAAATACTGAAAAAACAATGGTAACTGGTGGCCACTCTGATACACTGTTATAATCATTTTTTAGTTTATTCACATGTTTTGTTGATACGTTCATGTACCAGGGAAAAACGATGTAACTAAAAAGAGGTATTAGAACGCAACTAAAAAAAAATATGAGTAAGACGAATTCCATGTAAGTTTAGTTAGTCGAATAATCTTTTACAACATGATACAAGGTGTCTCTTTCAACTGGTGTGCGTTTTACTTGAGTAATTAAATCAACTAATTCTTGTGTGCTTAATTTTGGTGTTTGTTCTTCAGCACCAGCCATGCTATAAATTTTGGTGGTATCGTCAATAGTTCCATCAATGTCGTCTACTCCAAAATTTAAAGATAGTTGTGCGGTGCTTCTACCAATCATCGCCCAGTATGCTTTAATGTGATCGAAATTGTCTAAATAAATTCTGCTAATGGCATAGTTTCTTAAATCTTCAATGATACTTACTTCAGGCACATCAGACATATCATTATTTCCATTTCTAAACTTTAACGGAATAAAGGCATTAAATCCTTTTGTTTTATCTTGTAATTGGCGTAATCGTTCTAAATGATCCACTCTGTGTTCAAAGCTTTCAATATGGCCGTACAACATGGTTGCATTGGATTGCATGCCTAAATTATGCCATATTTCATGAATACTCAACCATTCTTCGGCACTGCATTTTCCTCCAGCAATTTTATCTCTAATCTCTTTATCAAAAATTTCTGCACCTCCGCCTGGCATAGAATCTAATCCAGACTCTTTTAAAATTGTCATGCCTTCTTCGTAAGTTACCTTTGCTTTTTTAAAGATATAATGACACTCAACGGGAGTTAAGGCTTTGACGTGTAAATTAGGACGATGTGTTTTTATGGTTTTAAATAGGGTCGTATAAAACGTTAAATCTTGTTTTGGAATAACACCTCCCGTAATATGAACTTCTGTAACATCTTTATCATCGTAAGTTTTAATGATGTCCATCATTTGTTCAATAGATAATTCCCAACCTTCTTCACGTTGTTTAATTAAACGAGAATAGGCGCAAAATGAACAGGTGTAAACACAAATATTAGTTGGTTCAACATGAAAATTACGATTGAAATAAACTAAGTTTCCGTTTTTTTGTTCGCGCACAAAATTAGCTAAGGTTGCTAAATAGGATAAATTCGCGTTTTTAAATAAGTAAACACCGTCTTCAACAGAAATGCGTTCGTTATTTAAAACTTTATGCGCAATTGTTTTTAATTCGGTTGATTGCGACGATTGATCAATGAGCGTGCTTAGTTGTGTGTTTGAAATCATTGTATAAAAGTATAAAAAAGCATTGCAACTTACAAGGCGTTATGTGCTATTAACAAAAACAGTAAGCGATTGTTTTTGGTTACATCATTTTAATCTAAAATTGCTAAACTTCCTAAGCCTTCTCTTATAACAACGATGTCATCATTTTCAGAGCAATCTAAAACTGTTGAAGCATATAAATTTCCCAAGCCACCATCAATAACAATATCTACTTTTTTTTCATATTGATCATGTATCACTTCAGGGTCGGTGTAATAATCTAAAATGTCATCTTCCATATTATGCAAACTGGTTGTGATTATAGGATTACCAAGCGCTTCAATGATGGTTTTACAAATCAAATTATCAGGAACTCTGATGCCAACTGTTTTTTTATTTTGTTTTAATAATTTGGGAACATTTGAATTTGCTTCTAAAATAAAGGTATACGGACCTGGAAATGCTTTTTTCATAACCCTAAATAACGAATTTGAAATTGGCTTTGAGTAATTAGACAATTGACTTAAATCGCAACACACAAATGAAAAGTTTGCTTTTTCGGGTTTGATATTTTTGAGTTTACATAATTTTTCAATGGCTTTTGGTTTCGTAATATCACAACCAATGCTATACACAGTATCAGTTGGATAAATAATAAGCCCGTCATTTTTTAAGCAATCAATAATTTGTTCTATATCTTTTGGATGTGGATTGTTATAATTTAACCTCAGCAGCATGAATTGTTTTTATTGATAAAAGTACGATTTACAACCATGCCATGTGCAGGTATTTTAATGGAATCACTTTGCTTAAAAAATGTCAATAAAAAAAGGTTATTCAATTAAATAACCTTTTTTATTATTTAAATAAATAGTTGGCTATGAGTAGTTTATACTACTTCATTTCTTTGGTACATTTAGCATACAAGCCAACAAAAACCAAATCAACAATAACCATTAATACAATGCCAATCATGGCAAATTTTGCACCACCTGCAACAATAGAATTAGCCATGCTAAAGGTATTATTTCCTAAAAAGAGATAGGCTGTGTAAGGCAAAATTTCAGCGATGCTATAAATGAAGAATCCTTTTTTATTGAAATTCCACATCATGATTACGCCTAAAAAGGAAAGTAAGATGTAAATCAAATCCAAGTAAGGTGCAATTTTGAAATAGGGATTTTCTTGCATCGCAATCATTTCGTTTTCCATCGTGTCAGCCATATCAGGTTTTATTTGTCTGATTTGCTCGATTTGTTCACGTTTTGCTTCAGGCGTATCTTGAAAAACACGCGTTACACCTTGCAAAAAGGATAAACCACACATCACAAACGATAAAATACAAAGTACTTTTAATAATTGTGAACGCACAGGTTTTTGATTTTCGATATCTAAAAAAGGTGATTCCATTAGTCTTTTAATAATTCTCTACTGATTACTAATTTTTGAATTTCGCTTGTTCCTTCGCCAATGGTACATAATTTACTATCACGGTAATATTTTTCAGCAGGGAAATCTTTTGTAAATCCGTAACCTCCAAAAATTTGAACCGCTTCGTTTGCATTTCTAACACACACTTCAGATGCGTAGTATTTTGCATAAGCACCTTCTTTAGTCATTTTTTGATGACGGTTTTTTAAATCAGCAGCTTTAAACGTTAATAATTCAGCAGCTTCTAATTCAGTTGCCATATCTGCCAATTTAAATCCAATAGCTTGAAATTGTGAAATTGGTTTGCCAAATTGTTCACGTTCTTTGGCATATTTTAATGAACATTCGTAGGCACCACGAGCAATTCCACAACTTAAAGCAGCAATAGAAATACGACCACCATCTAATACTTTCATGGCCTGAATAAATCCGTCGCCTTCTTTGCCCATCATTTGGTCTTTGTGCACTCTACAGTTATCAAAAATTAATTCAGCTGTTTCGCTAGCACGCATGCCTAATTTATTTTCTTTTTTACCTGATTTAAAACCTGGCGTTCCTTTTTCAATAATAAATGCACTCATTCCATGACTATCGCCTTTTTCGCCGGTACGAACAATAACAACGGCTACATTACCTGTAATAGCATGTGTAATAAAGTTTTTAGAACCATTAATAATATAATAGTCTCCATCTTTTACAGCTGTTGTAGCCATACCACCGGCATCCGAACCAGTTCCTGTTTCTGTTAATCCCCAAGCACCAATCCATTCAGCAGTTGCTAATTTTGGTAAATATTTTTTCTTTTGTTCTTCGTTACCAAATGCTAATATATGTCCTGTACATAAAGAGTTGTGAGCAGCCATCGATAAACCAATAGAACCACATATTTTACTCAATTCGATAATGGCAGTAACATATTCTGTATAAGATAATCCTGAGCCACCAAATTCTTCAGGAACCAAAACACCCATTAATCCTAATTCTCCAAGCTTTTTAAAAACCTCAACCGGAAAAATTTGAGCTTCGTCCCATTCCATCATTTGTGGGTAAATATTGTCTTTACCAAATTTACGAATCATATCAGCTATCGCTGTTTGATTTTCATTCATTGCAAAATTCATACCTGTGTTATTTTCTAATACTGTGCTAGACATGTTATATTATTTGAGTGTTTAATTAATTTATCTTTTCCGTTTAAAAATTCTAAGCCTACTACAAATGTAAATCCACTTACTTTTGCGCCTTGTTGTTCTACCAAATGGGCAGCAGCATCTGCTGTTCCGCCTGTAGCTAATAAATCGTCGTGTATCAACACATTCCAATCTTTTTTTAAGCTATCTACATGCATTTCTATTTTAGCTGTTCCGTATTCTAAATTATATTCGTAGCTAATTGTTTTGTAAGGTAATTTTCCTGCTTTACGAACCAATATAAAAGGTATTTGTAATTTGTTGGCTAACAAAAAACCAAATAAAAATCCTCTGCTTTCAATGCCAACAATGGCGTCTGGCTTATGACCGATAATGGAAATGAAGCCATCCACAATATCATTGCACAAGGTTTGATTTTGAAAAATAGGGGTAATGTCTTTAAACATAATCCCAGGTTTTGGAAAATCAGGAACATCTCTGATGGCAGATTTTATGTTAGTTTCTAAGCTCATTTTTTTAGGCAAACAAATTTAATGAAATTTGGTTCAAATAAAAGATATTTTTTAGTCGTGCAAAATCATTAAATTGTCTTTAATTGTTCTTCAATCGTAGCAATTTTACTTAAAGCATCGCTTTCTTTTTTACGTTCTATCGCAATAACTTCAGGTTTAGCATTTGCTACAAACTTTTCGTTGGATAGTTTAACGCTCACACTTTTTAAGAATCCTTTATGGTACTCTAATTCTTTTAACAGACGTTCTTTTTCCTCTTCAACGTTGATGTTTGAAGATAATGGAATGTAAAATTCAGTAGTTTCAATTTGAAACGAAAATGCGCCATCTACTTTTACTGTGGTATAATTAAACGCCGAAAGATTGGCTAGTTTTATAATGACCGCATCAAAGTACGAGCGGTTTGAATTTGATTTTTCATACACTTCCAATTTCTCTTTAGGAGATAATTGTT
>JBILCJ010000061.1:0-11135 GCA_044353195.1 Bacteroidia bacterium
ATAGAATTGAGGACGGTATTTATTATGGAATGGAGTGTGACGTCCACCTTCTTCTTTTTTCAAGATATACACCTCAGCTTTAAACTTTTTGTGAGCTTTGATAGAACCTGGTTTAACAATAACCATACCACGACGGATATCAGCTTTATCAATACCACGTAATAATAAACCTACGTTATCTCCAGCCTCACCGTAATCTAAAATTTTACGGAACATCTCAACACCTGTAACTGTTGATGTTAATTTTTCATCACCCATACCTAAGATCTCAACTGGATCGTTAGAGTTGATTACACCTGTTTCGATACGACCTGTAGCAACAGTTCCACGACCAGTGATTGTAAACACGTCTTCAACAGGCATTAAGAATGGTTTTTCTTTTTCACGAGGAGGTAATGGAATATAAGAATCAACAGCATCCATTAATTCCATAATTTTATCAACCCATTTTGGATCGTTATTTAAACCACCTAAAGCAGAACCTTGAATAATTGGAGTATTATCACCATCAAAGTTATAGAATGACAATAATTCACGAATTTCCATTTCCACTAACTCTAATAACTCAGCATCTTCAACCATATCCACTTTATTCATGAATACAACGATTTTAGGAACACCAACCTGACGAGCTAATAAGATATGTTCACGAGTTTGAGGCATAGGACCATCCGTTGCAGCTACAACTAAAATAGCTCCATCCATTTGTGCAGCACCTGTAATCATGTTTTTTACATAATCCGCGTGACCTGGACAATCTACGTGAGCGTAGTGACGATTTGCTGTTTGATACTCAACGTGAGAAGTATTAATAGTAATACCACGTTCTTTTTCTTCAGGAGCATTATCAATAGAAGAGAAATCTCTAACTTCTGATAAACCTTTTGATGCCAATACAACTGTAATAGCAGCAGTTAATGTTGTTTTACCGTGATCTACGTGACCAATTGTACCAATGTTTACATGTGGTTTGGAACGGTCGAATTTTTCTTTAGCCATTGTTATTTTTTTTTATTGTTATTGTTTATTATTAATTTAATTTTTTCTATTTTAATTCTTTTTGAGCTGTTGAGCGGGATTGAACCGCCGACCTCCTCCTTACCAAGGAGGTGCTCTACCACTGAGCTACAACAGCTTATTAAATCTGCTGTTTGCTTTATTTTAAAGAACTGCACTTTTGTATACACGAAAAGTCCCATAATTATAGGGACTTTGAAAAAACTTAAAAACCGCATCCGCTGGTCTTTTATGCTCTTTGCCCGTTTATACGGTTATTCGCCAACTTCACTTTCATTCTAATCTTTTGAGCGAAAGACGGGTCTCGAACCCGCAACCTCCAGCTTGGAAGGCTGGAGCTCTACCAATTGAGCTACTTTCGCTTAATCTTGCTTCAATGCGACATCCATTGCTTGCTTGTGGGGACAGGAGGATTCGAACCTCCGAAGCTCGCGCAACAGATTTACAGTCTGTCCCATTTGGCCACTCTGGTATATCCCCAAATTAAGAGCCGAAGAAGGGACTCGAACCCCCGACCTACTGATTACAAATCAGTGGCTCTACCAACTGAGCTACTTCGGCTTAATTTTATACTTTAAAAGAACGTCCCTTATTTTTGGGATTGCAAATTTAGAAAGAATTTTGATTGTTGCAAAAAAAAATATAACTTTTTTTGTATTTTCTCAAAAATAGTTTTTTATAATCTATTTTATGCCTTTAATATCAATCATACCTAAAGTCATAAAATAGCGTATTAATAGGGTAATTGGCGTAAAATTAAACAAAATTAGCCTATTTATCTCTTTTATTTTATTACCTTAGCAGACTATATTGTTTTATGAAAGATTTCTTCATTTTTTTAAAATCCAAACTATTTTTTAAGCATTTAGCAATTGCAGTTACCTGTTTATTGGTTTTAATTTGGTGTTTAATAAAAGTTTTAGGTTTTTATACGCATCATGGAGAAACTGCTGAGGTGCCAGATTTTAAAGGAACTTCAATATCTGAATTAGATCATTTTATTGAAGGAAAAAACATACGCTTTCTAATTATTGATAGTATTTATAGTCCTAATGAAAAGTCTGGAATTGTTTTAAAACAAGATCCCGAGGCAAAAACGCTTGTTAAACACAATAGAATAATATATCTGTACGTTACTAGTACACAAGCACCTCAAATCTTGATGCCTAAATTAGTGGATAAAAGTGAAAGGCAAGCTGTATATTTGATTGAAAGTTACGGTTTAAAAATAGGAACAATTAAAGAAATTGTTGGTGACTGTAAGGGCTGTGTGCTACAGCAATTGATTAATGGAAAGCAAATTGAAACAGGGACACCAATAAAAAAAGGCAGCAAAATTGATTTATACATTGGAAAAACAGAATCTGATTACCAAACAACTGGCGAAGACACGACGCAAATTTCTAATACCATAGAAGAAAATTAAATGCTCAGATTAAATATACACCACACTATTATTTGCCTTGCAATTGCCTGTTTTCCTTTATATGGAATTGCTCAAGAGTTTTTGAAACCACTCAGCAGTAATAATTCTTTGCTAAATACACGTAAAAATTTTGTCGCAGCACAAAAAGCACTTTCTGCTTCAACATTAGATACAATTCCCTTTTTTGATGATTTTTCTTACGCTACTAAGAATTGTTATCCTACATATAATCATTGGGTTGATTCGAATGTTTATATTAACACTGGCTTTCCAATTGCGCCAATTAGCATCGGCGTAGCAACCTTTGATGGATTAAACAAAAACGGAACACCTTATAATGTTTTTGCTCCATTAGCTAGTTCTGCTCGCGCCGATACATTAACCACAAGACCAATTAACTTGCAAAAAAAAGGTGGTCTTGTATACAGTCCAGCAGATAGTATATACTTAAGTTTTTATTATCAAGCCGAAGGAAGAGGTGATGCGCCTGAAAGTTTAGATGAATTAGCATTAGAATTATATAAACCAAATCAGAAAATTTGGTCAAAGGTGTGGAGTAAGTCAGGGTATAACCCAAGTGCTATTGATACAACATTTAAAAGAGTCATGATTGCAATTATTGATACAGCCTACTATGACAGCTTATTTCAATTTAGATTTGTAAATAAAGCAACATTGAGTGGGAGTTTAGATCATTGGCATTTAGATTACGTTTACTTGAATAAAAACAGAACGAAAGCTGACACCGTAATTGAAGATGTAACTTTTGGATATGTTAGTACGCCGTTTTTAAAAAATTACTCTTCGATGCCGTATCGACAATTTATTGCAAGCGAAATGGCCACTAATATTACTACTTACCTGAGGAATAACTCTCTTATCGCTAAAACAAAAACCTATAAGTTTGATATTTTCCCGAAAACAGGAGGTCCTAGTTTATTCAATTACACTGGTGGAACAAATCCTATTCTTCCTTTTCAACCAAATGGATGGCACTCTAATCCTTCCGATTTTAACCCAACATTTAGTTTTATTTTTCCTCCATTACTTGACTCCACGTTTTTTAAAATAGTTCACACAGCGTTTGCAACACCTGATAAAGTAAGGGATAACGACACCCTTATTCAAATTCAAAAACTAACAAATTATTATGCCTATGATGATGGAACGGCTGAGCAAGGGTATTACCTCAATACGTATGGCGCAAAAACAGCGGTTAGATTTACACTAAATACCAGTGATACTCTAAAAGCACTAAAAATTTATTTTGATCCAATTATAGATCAAACTGCTATTACGAATTCAACCTTTAGAGTAATGGTTTGGGCTGATGGCGGAGGTGTTCCAAGCAGTACAAGTGTTATTTATAGAGATAGTGTAAGTTATCCACAATATTTACAAGGCAATCATAACCTATTTGTAAACTATAATTTAACCTCTTGTCTGGTTCTTAATCCTGGGACTTATTATTTTGGTATTCAACAAACAACAAACAAAGCACTAAACATTGGATTTGATAAAAATACAAATCACATGAATGCTCTTTACTATGATATTGGTTCTGGGTGGACACAATCTACTATCCCTGGTTCTATTATGATAAATCCTGTGTTAGGATGTTACGATCCATTTGTTGGAATTAAAGAGCAACCTAAACAAGATGAATTTAATCTATACCCGAATCCTGCCCAAAACAACCTGACCATACAAACGAATTCAGAACACTTTGACAAAGCAATTATAGAAATCCGAAATCCATTTGGTCAATCGTTATTAACTACCTCTTTTATTAATCATGAAGTTATAGATATTAGCGGATTACCAAACGGTATTTACCTTATAATTATTTCGCAAAGCAAGCAAACCGTTAGTACAAAAAAATTAATTATTTCAAGATAACATGACAGACGATTTAGATGAAGTTGAAAACGGTGAAGAAGAAAAAGAACTTTACGAGCACAGTAAACTAACTGTAGAGAAAGGGCAAGTCATCATGCGCCTTGATAAGTATTTAATGATACGTGTACCCAATGCAACGCGCACAAAATTGCAACATGCTATTGACGAAAGTTGTATTTTAGTCAATGGGAAATCTATAAAATCAAATTATAGAATTAAACCATTTGATGAAATTTCAATTTTAATGACAACTCCTCCACGAGATGTAGAAGTGTTTGCGGAAGATATACCAATTAATGTTGTTTACGAAGATGATTACGTTTGTGTGGTGAATAAAGAACCTGGCATGGTTGTGCATCCAGCGTATGGGCATTATTCAGGCACCTTGGTAAATGCGCTTGCCTTTCGTTTTAAAAATTTACCAACTTCGAAAACACAATTAACTGCTGATTTATCTATTGATAGGCCAGGTTTAGTACATCGCATTGATAAAAACACATCAGGAATTATTATTGTTGCTAAAACCGAATTAGCGATGACGCGCTTAGCAAAAGATTTTTTTGATAGAAATTTAGATCGTAAATACATTGCTATTGTTTGGGGTGATGTCAAACAAGATGAAGGAACCATTACATGCAATGTAGCGCGTGATTTAAAAAACAGAAAAGTAATGGCTTGCTTTCCTGATAGTGATCATGGTAAACATGCTATTACACATTATAAAGTGCTTGAACGTTTTGGGTATGTAACCGTTGTGCAATGTAAACTAGAAACAGGACGAACACATCAAATTCGGGTGCACATGAAACATATTGGACACCCCTTATTTAATGATAATGAATATGGCGGTGATCGAGTATTAAAAGGATTACCAAGTAATAAATACAAACAATTTATTGAAAACTGTTTTCAGATTTTACCACGACAAGCACTTCATGCAAAAACGTTAGGAATTACACATCCGATAACAAAAGAACCTATATTTTTTGAAAGTGATTTGCCAGATGACATGCAACAAGTCATTGATAAATGGAGAAAATATTCTTACGTGATTGAAGATTAAATCACGAGAGCATAACTAGCTAATTATTTTACCAATTATCTATTTAAACCGACCACTTATTAAAAATAGGTTTTTAAACCAAATCAATCTTTATACTTTTAGTATAGTTCTTTATAGATTGTTTAGTAAATAAAAAGGCTGTTGTGTATTCTGCAGGGATTTTTGCAACAGCCTTTTTAACATTAGAGTAACTGGTTCGCAACTAAATACTCAGCAATTTGAACTGCGTTAGTTGCGGCTCCTTTTCTTAAGTTATCAGAAACAATCCACATGTTTAATGTGTTATCTTGAGATTCATCCCTACGAATCCTGCCAACAAAAACAGCATCTTTGTTATGTGCATGCATTGGCATTGGATAAACAGAATTTGTAATATCATCTTCCAAAATAATCCCATCGGTCGTTTTCATTAAATTAAAAACATCCTTTAAATCAAACTCGTTTTCAAACTGAATGTTCACACTTTCACTATGACCTCCTATAACAGGGATACGAACGGTAGTTGCAGTCAGTTTAATGTTATCATCCCCCATTATTTTTTTGGTTTCATTGGCCATTTTCATTTCCTCTTTGGTATATCCATTATCCGTAAACACATCAATCTGAGGAATAACATTTAAATCAATTTTATATTTATATGCCATCTCTCCATCAATGCCGGCTCTTTCATTCATTAATTGTTCAACCGCCTTTACACCGGTTCCAGTAACAGATTGATACGTTGAAACAACAACCCGTTTGATCTTATATTTTTTATGCAATGGATTTAAAGCGACAACCAACTGAATGGTAGAGCAATTTGGATTTGCAATAATCTTATCAAATTTTGATAAGGTATGGGCATTGATTTCGGGAACAACTAATTTTTTTGTGACGTCCATGCGCCAAGCAGACGAATTATCAATAACTGTAATGCCTGCTTCTGCGAACTTAGGTGCCCAATCTAATGATGTATTTCCACCTGCAGAAAATAACGCAATTTGCGGTTTCAAAGCAATAGCGTCATTCATAGAAATTACCTTATATACATTATTTTTATAGGTAATTTCTTTTCCAATCGATTTTTCAGAAGCGACTAAAACTAACTCTGAAATAGGAAAATTTCTTTCAGCTAGAACTTCTAACATTTTTGCACCTACCAATCCTGTTGCTCCTACTACTGCTATCTTCATCTTAAATATGTTAAATTTCAATTGCAAAAATGTTAAATAAATACCATTGAAAAAATTAAATCTTACATTGTTTATTCACAAATTTATTTCAATATGGTAAAATACATTAGCATCATTTATTTTATTTTATTTTCTAATTTTTCGTTTGCGCAAGTTTCGGAAACATTCGCAGATGGCGACTTTACAAGTGCTCCAACATGGACTATCAATAGTACGTCTGATTTTTCTATAAGCGTTGGACAACTTAAATCGAATAATTCAACAACTCCAGGCAACTTTTATATCAGCACAAGTAACACGCTAGCCGTTAATTGCCAATGGGAATTTTGGTGTAATTTACAATTTGCTACTTCTAGTACAAACTATGTAGACATCTATTTAACAAGCGACATAGATAACTTACAATCTGCAAATGTAAATGGATACTTCATTCGATTAGGAGGAACACTTGACGAAATTTGTTTATACAAACGCTCTGGTTTAATAAGCACTGCTATAAAGTTAATTGATGGTATAGATGGAAGTATCTCAAGTAGTACAAGTAATCTACTGAAAATAAAAATTACAAGAAGTGTGTCTCATCTATTCACCTTAGAAAGAGATATGACTGGAACTGGGTCAAGCTATGTATCAGAAGGTTCAGTAACAGACGCAACATTTACAAGCTCTAATTCATTTGGTTTTTTAATACAGCAATCAACAGCATCCTTTGTAGGAAAACATTTTTTTGATGACATCATCGTAGGTCCCATAGTGGTTGATGTTACGCCTCCAGTTTTAACATTTGCAACACCAACTTCATCTACCAGTTTAGATGTTTTATTTAACGAAAATGTTGATATAACAAGTGCTCAAACTATCTCAAATTATACGATTAATTCAAGTATTGGATTGCCTCTTTCGGCAACTCGAGACGTGAGTAATTTCAAATTAGTTCACCTTGCATTAAGTTCCTCCTTTATATCGGGAAGCACGTATACGTTAGTTGCATCTAATGTAAAAGATATAGCTGGAAATCCATTAACAACATCGAGCTTTAGCTTTAATTACCTTGTGTTGGGAACACCTACTTTTAAAGATATTGTGATTAATGAATTATTGGTAGACCCATCTCCCATCGTCAACTTAACAAGCTGTGAATATATTGAATTATATAATAGAAGCTCATATCCTTTTCAATTAGCCAATCTCAAACTCACTGATAATAGTTTGATAAGCACATTAGGCAATTATACATTAATGCCACATGCATACGTTGTCATTTGTCCGATTGGAGATACTGCCGAATTTACAAGTTTAGGATATCTAAATAAATTAGGTGTTAGTTCATTTCCATCTCTTACAAATTCTGGAAAATCCATTTATTTAAAAACAAACACGGGAATGTTTATTGATAGCGTTAATTACCGTGACACGTGGTATAAAAATGATTTAAAAAAAGAAGGCGGTTATTCTCTTGAACAAATTAATCCAACCCTCACGTATTCATGCGCTCAACAAAGTAATTGGATAGCCTCACTTGATTCAGATGGAGGTACGCCAGGATTCATCAATTCAGTCTATTCGATTGCGCCAGATGTTATAGGTCCAAAAATAATAAGTATAACGGTTACGGACTCTGCACATACCACCTTGTGTTTTGATGATTTAATTTCGGTAACTCAACTAACAAACACCTCGAACTATACCATAAGTGGTGCCATTGGCACACCAACATTAGCAAGCGTTTTAAGTGGAGGTTATTGTGTTACATTATCATTATTTTCTCCATTGCTTCTTGCCAACAATTATACCATCACTGTTTTTGGTTTAACAGACTGTCTCTCCAATCCTCTATTTCCAAATACAACGGTTGCATCTTATTACATAGCCAAACCATTTGACATTGTAATAAATGAATTAATGATTGATCCAGAACCTGCAATCAATTTACCAACAGAAGAATACATTGAATTAAAAAACAGAACGGCGTTTAAACTTAATTTAAAAAATTGGAGCATCGCTACACCAACGTCTATCAAAAAAATACCACTTGTTACCATTGAACCTGATAGCTTTATTGTATTAACTGGCATTGGAAAGGCTGCTATATTTAATAGTTTTGGAATCAATGTCACCGAGGTTTCAAGCTTGCCAACTTTGGTGAATGATGGTTCAACTATCATACTAAGAGATAGTAATCATTTACAAATTCATGCTATTTCGTATGATAAAAATTTTTATCACGACTATTCAAAAATAGATGGCGGATGGAGCATTGAACAATTAGATGAAGCTAATCCATGTGGCGAAAAAAATAATTGGCTTGCCAGTAAACATCCAAATGGTGGAACTCCTGGTAAAAAAAATTCAGTAGCTACAAATAATGAGGATTCTCAACTACCCATTTTAAAACGAATTTCTGTGATAGGTTCTGACACACTCCTGTTAATTTTCAATGAATCGTTAGATAGTTTAACACTCCTAAATTCATCAACCTATTTATTTGATAACGGATTAGCGAGTCCAACAGCAGTTTGGCCAATTGGTTCAGATTTTAAAAAAACAAAATTGAAAATGGCATCACCTATTTTACCAAACACTATCTATCATTGTACCATTGCTGGAAACGTAAAAGATTGTGCTGGAAATTTAATAACATCAGGCAACTCACTTCCTTTTGGTTTAGCAATGCCTGCGATAGCAAATGATGTAGTCATCAATGAACTATTATTTGACCCATCTACGACCTGTGTCGATTTTGTAGAACTATACAATCGAAGTCATCATATCATTGATTTAAAAGATTTAAGAATCGGATCCATGGATACAATCACACAAAATTTAATTAATACTGAAAAAATAACCGATGATGGTTATTTATTATTTCCTCAATCGTATGTTGTGCTGAGTGAAAATGAATTTGCTATTAAACAACATTATCAAACCACACAACCGCAGGCGTTTTACGATGTAATAGATTTACCGAGTATGAATACAGATGCAGATGTAGTTACGTTAAGTGATAAAAACGGTCTAATTATTGATAATGTTATTTATTCTAATCAAATGCATTTTCCATTATTAGTAAATACCAAAGGAGTTTCTTTAGAGCGCATAGATTTTAATAGAGCAAGTAACGATAAAACAAACTGGAATAGCGCTTCAGAAAATGTAGGCTTCGCCACTCCAGCTTATCAAAATTCTCAATATTTACAATCAGATGGCGGAAGTGGTTTTAGTTTGATGAATCCGTTATTTTCTCCTGACAATGATGGTTACAATGATGTGTTAACTATTCGTTATACATTAAATGAAAACGGAAAAATTGGCAACATCTATATTTTTGACAATAAGGGCAGGCCCATTAAACATTTGATGCGAAATCAACCATTAACACAAGAAGGCGCGATCAGCTGGAACGGAATGAATGATGACAACGAAAAAGCCGCGATTGGCATCTACCTCGTTTATATTGAATTATTTGACCTATCGGGAAAACTAAATCGATATAAACTGATTTGCACATTGGCAGGTAAATTATAATTTGTTTGAACAAAAATATGATTCAAGACTTTTTAGCACTCATATATCCAAGAAACTGCATAGCCTGCGGCAATTCGTTATTTAAACATGAAGATCAAGTTTGTAATTATTGTTTTAGTAATTTACCTAAAACACATTTTAATAAACTACATAAAAATCCGGTAGAAGAATTATTTTATGGAAGAATCTCTTTAAACTTTGCGACGAGTTATTATTTATTTCATAAAAAAGGAAGCGTACAAAGTCTTTTACATGCTATTAAATACAGAGGAAATAAACAATTAGCCACATTATTAGGAAATTGGTTTGGAAATTATTTACGTGATGAAAAAAAAATAATGCAAGCTGACTTCTTATTACCTATACCCTTGCATGAAAAAAAATTAAAGCAACGTGGCTATAATCAGAGTGAAGAATTTGCCATTGGCTTATCACAAAAATTAGAAATAGAAACAAATACAACGCTACTCATACGCAAAGCTTTTACAACTACGCAAACAAAAAAAAATAAATATGAGCGCTGGGAAAATGTTGAACATGTATTTGATGTAACAGATGTAAATGCTCTTAAAAACAAACATGTGGTTTTGATTGATGACGTAATAACCACAGGAGCAACGATTGAAGCCTGTTGCAATGTATTACAAAAAATAGAAGGCATTAAAATTTCCGTATTAAGCATTGCATTTGCAGTTAAGTAATCAAAAAACTTTTTACATAAAAAAAGCTCCTACAGGTTATGTAGGAGCTTTCTAAAAAAATCTATCAATTATCTTAATGGCGTAATGTTACCAATGTAACCATACCCTTTTCTGGCATTACCGCTTAATATGCCGAAATAATAAATTGGGGGGCATAAACATCCCAAATAAATAATTGGCTTAAGTGTTATACGAGAATACTCTGTATACATCTTATTGTCTATAACTGTGATGCTAAAAGGAGAAATTGTCTTTCTGTCTTTCTTTTTACAATTTTCAGCATTCACTTTATACTCATCTTTTTTATATGCTCCCGTTTTAAAATCAAATAC
>JBILCJ010000219.1:0-3496 GCA_044353195.1 Bacteroidia bacterium
GATCTCGATTTAGAATTTCTTCCGTTTTTCTTTTGAGCATCTAATTGAAATGCTGAACCATAAACAACATACATCTTGTCATCTTTATTCATCACTTTTAAATCGTAAATATTTGTGCCATTGTAAGTAATTTGTCTATCTAAATTAGATGCCCAAACTAATGCACCGGTATTATCAACTTTAAAAGCTGTTACATTTGATTTTCTGCAATAATAATTCGTCACGCAATTTCCTTTGCTGTCGCAAGTAGTTGTAGAATAATTATACATAATAGATGTAAATAAGACAACACTATTATCATCAATCGATTGAATGTCTTCAATCACATAATCATCATTCAAAGAAGATTCATCAGATTCTTTTGAACGCTTTGATTTTAAAATTCCGCCTTTTTTCTTGTCTTTTTTATCTTTAGCAAATAATTTATCAATAGTTGCTTTATCAAACGACGCAAAATTTACTGAAGACATTGTGTTGGTTGTGTTATCTATTTCTGCGTAAAAAATACCATGTAAATCATTTCCTTGTCTGTCTTTTAATAAATCGCAGTACAAACTAAAAATTTTTGTTTTGGTTGGCGTTACAATATAATCTAAACCAAATAAATTTTTATCTTCAAACTTTAATGGATAGCTAGTATACTTTCCTGTTTTAGGTGTTACTATTGTCAATAAATTATAGCGAGAACTTTCATTTTTCTTTAATTCCTTGCGCTCTTCTTTATCCATAATAATTTTAGTATTGATGTATAGAAGACCATCATCACCAATTTCATAGCTAGCAGATAAAAAACTATTTTTTACTGAATACGGCAATGTAATTTGGTTAGATGCATCATAAGATAAATCATTCTTTAATACTTTATATTCAAACTTTACGTTTTCACCTTTTTCTCTTGGTAATTCAGCACCAATGATAATTTTCTCTCCGGCCTTTTTATTACCGATGACAAATAAATTTGGGTTACTTTTTTTACCAGTAGCCTTCACTTCATATATTTTTTTCAACTTTACTTTTTCGTTCAAACTTGCGTCATACACTTGAGCGTACAATTCAGAAGACCCTTTTCCGGTTTTTATCCAAAAAATATTGACTGTGTTTTCAAAAACGATTTGACTGTGATATTTCAAATCATTCATCAATTCTTTATCATCTTCATTTTCTTTGTAACCAATGATAGCAGCCTGAGCCACTTGATCCATTGTTTTTTTATCGTATGCGACGATTTTAACTTTACTATTTTGTTTTGAAGGTTTTAATGCTGCCTTATTGTATTTAGCATACACATATTTTGAATTACCGCCAATAAAATCGTCGAAAAATCCGTCTTTTTTATTTTCGTATTCTTGCATATCAGACCAATTAAGATCGATTGACTGCGCTTGTGCGCAAAAGGTGCTAGCCAAAAGACTAACGAATAACACTAATTTTTTCATAGTTTTTGTTATGTGATGTTAAAGATTACTAATATAAACAAATGTTTTGAATTGATAATATAGGGTTATTTTTTATCCCTTAGAATTACTAAAATTTACCTAAAAATAACATTGGCAGGACTTAATTTCGATATCAATTCTGATTATTTGTTGAACCCGATTCCAAACGAATAGCCAAAACCAACATAGAAAGATTGCTTTACAACTCCAGTTTTACTAACGTTGTATTCTCTGGTTGTATTGTATGGATAAGACTGATTGCTAGTTTCTGTCATATATACAGGCGTGTATTTATAGGAACGATAACCTAAACTAATCCAAAATTCATGCGAGGTGATTAATTTGGTATCTGTATTATATTGGTAACCATATTTTAATGCATAAATATTGTGGCTGTATTTTAGTAAAGGACTTCCATTAATGATATACTGATAATTAGAACTATTACTGGTTTTATCAATCTCAAAATTCATCTTATTAGCATAATGAGAATAATCAATTTGTAAATAACTATAGCCATCGTTCCAATAATTTTCAAAAATAAACTTTGGTGCAACATTAAAATACAACGAAGGACTATCGTGTGTGCTTGTTGATAAAACATCACTGGATGCAACTTGACCTTGCTTATAATTGTCACTTAAATCAAAGCCCGACCCTAATAATGAAAATATGATGTCTTTGTTATAATTAAATCCTAAACCTCCAACCAACGAAAAATTATCAGCAAAATTTCTTTCATAATGCAAAGCAAATATCCCACGAGATAATAAAGTTGGTGCGAACTTTACGATACTTTTAGGATAATCACCATCGTAATTAGAACCTGATGAGCCTGATTTTGAGGTTTTTGATTCTGCTGATAATGGGCCAGAACCTTTTGGTGTATACTGATCATCTAAGTCGTTTGTTTTAGCAGGAACTGTGGTTTGTGCATGCAACAAGATGTTACAAAAGCAAAAAACGATTATGAAAATTTGTTTAATAGACATGATTTTTAATTTTTTAGTCAATAAGATGAATTTGAATTATTTTATTTTTATCAATGTAACATAGGTTGAAAGTATTTTTATTTTTTCTTCCAACGTTAAACCTTGCAAACTTTTATCAGAAGGCAATGCAGATGTTTCACCAACAGCCTCTATAAGATTTTTTATATAATTAAGTTTTACGGCGTACGACACATTATCGGTTTGTGAAACACTCGCATTAATCAAACCCATCAATTCACCATTATTATTAAATACTGGGCCTCCGCTATTACCTGGCTGCACAGGAATTGAAGTTTGGAACGTGCTCAAACTGCCATTGTAACCTGTCTTTGAGCTAACTTTTCCGTCTGTATATTTTGCTTCTTTCCCCATTCCAGATAAGGCCAATGGAAATCCAATGGTGAAAGCACTAGTACCCACTTCAACAGCGCCCGATTCTTTAAATGAATATTTTAATTTCGGCAATGGCTTAAAGGCTTCGTCATTAATTTTTAAAATTGCCAAATCATTGTCTTTATCTTTTTGAACCAAAATAGCTGAATAGGTTTTTGAAACACCTTCATTAGTTAATTCCACCTGAATTTTATTGGCATTATCTATCACATGTTCATTTGTGATGATGTAACCATTTTCTGAAATTAATATACCCGACCCAGTCGCTTTGACATCATAGTCAGATTTTGAAACAGACACACTGCTGTTGGAATAATTAATTTCTTTACAAATTAAATTGTCTACTAGCACGGTTCCTTTACCTGATAAAGAAAAACCAATATTAGAACCCACCAATGTGAAACGTGCACAACTGTATTCAACTTCTCCATTAATGGAGAATATGATTTTATCATCTGTTGTGAGAAGTTTAAGAATGTTTTTTTGTTTCTTTTTTAAACCAGCTGCATACATGCCTTGCACTTTTTCTGCAGAAATTCCTTCGTACACAAAGCCAGCATAAAATCCAGAATTAGATATCAAATAATAATTGTAATTATTCCAATCCTTAAATCCAAAAATTAAACCTGTTTTTTGACCATCTTCTAATTTGGATAAATCGAAGGTCGCTTCAAT
>JBILCJ010000096.1:0-8145 GCA_044353195.1 Bacteroidia bacterium
CTGGTTGCATTAATAAAACGGGATGTTCCAGCCTTCGTATGTGATGTTAATTCAAAAACACCGTTTGCGATTTTGGAAGAACTCTTATCACTAACATATAAATCCCAATCATTAGCATTGTTGGTAAAATTGTCTTCAAAAATTCTACTTTTTCTTCCGTCTTCTGTGTACTCTATGAATTTATTTCCCTTAATTTGACCTTTAACATATTCTATTTCTTTCCACACCTTTCCTGATTCATAATAATAAACGGATGTACCCTCTTCTATGCCATTTTCAGTAAAATTTTTTATCACTTTGATGCCGCCATTTTTATAATACCATTTGCAGTTTCCAGCATACTTAGAAAGATTGTCATCTGTTGGATGAGCATTCATAATCGTGCCTTCAAAATAGGTAATTCCACCATTGATGTAGGTTGATTTGTATTGATTGCCACTTTCCTTTTTTCTGAAATAATAGCCTTCCTGTTGATTAGAGAGCTTTCCCTTTTTATCAAAATAAATAATATCTTGAGCATTCATGTGTAATGAAAAACTAATGAAAAGCAGTGAAATTAAAATTCGAATCATATCGTTTAAATAATTAGTAAAGTCGTAAATTTAATAAATTTATATCAAAATGCCATTGAGCTACAAAACTCTTCTCATAGTCTTTGCTTTGCTGCCTAATTATCTTTACGCACAGCAAAAACAAATCGTGCAAGAACAAGTCATCAATCAATTATTTAATGATTTTAAATTGCCACAAAAACAAAAGAGACCATTCTTAAAGCCAGATGCATCATTAGCTGTTAAGCTTAATCCATTAACTTATGTATCCGGAGGATTGCTTTATGTGTATCAAAATATTATTTCAGAACACATACAAGCTGATTGCCAATACCATATCAGTTGTTCCGAAAACATTAAACAAAGTATTAAAAAAAGAGGATTATTTGTAGGAATTTTAAACGGACTCCATCAATTGTCCAACTGTGGAGGTAATATCGTTCAAGATTATCCAAGGTATAAAATCACAGCGCTTGGAAAAATTAATAACGCCATTGAATAAATGAAAGTATTTTTAGTAATATTATTTCAATGCATTATAACTGTGTGTTATTCGCAAATTAACAATGCGTTTGTTAAACATTTAGATGAACATAAATTATTTCAAGAAGAACTGTATTATCTAAATTCACTGGATAAACATCATGTATCACAAGATTCTCTAAACTTTTTATTGGCTAAATTTTATTTGAAACAAAAAAATGATTCTTTGTTTTTTACACATTACAAATTGTCTTATGCGTTGTTTAATACAGACCAAAAAGCACTTCGATATATTGATTATTATTTTTTAAAACATAATCATATCAAACAGCAGCAAGTTTGGTTTAATGAACTATCTGCTATGAAAGATAGTAGTCATTCCGAATTAAATGGATTTTATAACTCACTTACATTGCCTGAAAACTCAAGCTTTCAATTAAACAACACGTTAAAAAGTGAACTAAAAAAATACAATGTGTTGTCTAAAAAAAATCCAGTGATTGCAGGTTGTTTGTCGGCAGCCATCCCTGGCTTAGGAAAACTCTATGGACAAAGGCCGAATTCGGCAGTACTCACTTTTTTTTCGCATGCTTTATTTGCAGCGCAATCTATTGAAAGTGTAAAGAAATTAGGTATTAAAAATGGGTACTCTATATTTTCAGTTTCTCTATTTAGTATGTTCTACATCAGTAATATTTACGGCAGTTTCACAGATTTGAAAAAACAAAAAATACAAAGTAAAAAACAACTATTGATCAATGCTGAAAAATACTTTAACCTTAATTATCCTGCTTCTCTATACTAGCAGACTATTTGGGCAACATAACACAGATTCGCTGTTCGTTTGTTTGGAAAAACAAGTGTTTGAAGCGACGTGCGATACAGTTAAAACAGAATTAATTTTAAAAAAAGCAACGCTTTATTTTGAAGCAGATCGCTACGATAGCTTGCTACTCAATGAAACCGACAGAATTGATTGGCATTTATTAAAAAACAAATCAGATTGTAGTCGTTTTTTATGGAATGCGTCGTTAGCAAACTTACTTCAACAACGATATACAAAAGCAGAGTTTTATTTTAATCTGTATACTGAATTACATGATAATGATTCTGATTCACTGAAAATAAAAGTGTTATCAGCACTTATTTTTATGCCACTCAATCATTCTAAATTAGTAACTCTCATTGGTCAAACAAACGATAGTTTAATACATGCATTAACGTGTTATCAAGACGTTTTAAACTATCATAAGAAAGGAAAAAATCTGTTTGTTTTATCTTCCTCTATCATACCTGGTAGTGGCATGATTGCAGTAAATAAGCCCAAGCAAGGCTTTACCTCGCTTACCTTGAATGCGGCTACTGTTTATTTTATTTACACCTTAGCACAGCATAATTTATATGTTAATGCCATTACCTGGGGATTTATTTTAGGTCAAAAGTTTTACTTAGGCAACTTAGCACTAACACAAAAATTAGTTGAGGAAGCTGAAGCCAAGCAACGACAGGTTTTAGCAAAAGCGTGTGAAAACACAGTATTCCAATTACTGAAAAAACATCCTTTAACTTATAAAAAATAATTTTTTATCCATTCGAACATGAAACACGATATTTTAACTACAGAGGATGTAACATTATTGGTAAAAACATTTTATGCCAATCTAATGCTTCACGACGAAGTGAAGCCCATCTTTGCTCATGTTGATTTTGAAAAACACATGCCGCAGATGATTGCCTTTTGGGAATTTGTGTTATTAGATAAAGCAGGTTACACCACTAATATTTTTGATAAACACGTCAATTTGCCTCTAAAGGAAAGTGATTTCAAATTATGGTTAAGTGTGTTTGAAGAAACGGCTCATCACTTATTTGTTGGAGAAAAAACACAACTAGCCATTCAACGTGGACAAGTTATTGCTTATACATTTCAACAAAAATTAAAAAACATGGGAAAAATGTAATCCTTTGTTCTATCAAATAAAAAACCCTCTGTTTAAATTAAACAGAGGGTTTTTTTGTATTTATGAGATTATTACTTTTTAGCTGGAGCACCTTTTGGAGCGTCAGAAGCAACCGCACGAGTTGTAACAACAGAAACAACAGATACGTTTTTAGCATTTAATAAAGTAACACCTTCAATTGAAATATCACCAACTGATATAGAATCACCAATATCTAATTTAGAAATACTTACTTCGATGCTGTCTGGTAATGTTTCAGCAATACCACGTGCTTTTAACTTACGCAATTTTAAAACTAATTTACCACCTTTTTTTACGCCTTCAGATTGGCCAGTTAATACAACAGGAATGTTAGCATTAACAGGTTTTCCTTCGATGATTTGTAAAAAATCAGCATGAATTAATTTATCAGTGATTTTGTGATATTGTGCTTCTTGTAAAACAGTTTTATATACTTTACCATCTAAATTAATTTCAACGATGTGTGCATTTGGCGTAAAAATAACCGGTTTAAAGGCACGTTCATCTGCCTGAAAATGGATTTGTTCTGTTCCACCATAAATTACGCATGGTACAAATCCTTTTAAACGGATTGCTTTTGCGTCTACTTTTCCTACGTTCGTTCTTAACGAACCGCTCAATGATACTGATTTCATTTTATTTTTTGTTTTGTGATGTTATCAAAATGCTCGCTTCATTTTTTAACATCGGTTATAATTATTTATAGCGAGTTAATTACATAATAAAATTACTACTAATCGATTCATAGTTTTGCACACTATGAATCACCTTTGCAAACAATTCAGCAACACTAATGACTTTTATTTTTGGACTATCATGTTTCAATGGAACTGTATCGGTTACAATCAATTCGGTTAACTTCGAGTTATTAATATTGTCATACGCTTTTCCAGATAAGATCGCATGAGAACAAACCGCTCTTACGCTTAATGCGCCGCGTTCCATCATCATGTCAGCAGCTTTGCATAATGTGCCACCTGTATCTACTAAATCATCTACCAACACAATATTTCTTCCTTCAATATCTCCAATCGCCGTCATATGATCAACAACATTTGCCTTTGTACGTTGCTTGTAGCAAATGACAATTTCTGCTTTCAAGTGTTTTGCATAAGCATTTGCGCGCTTACTTCCGCCCATATCAGGCGCCGCAATGGTTAAATTTGGTAAATTTAAAGATTGAATGTATGGTAAAAATATAGATGAAGCATATAAATGATCAACGGGAATATTAAAAAATCCTTGAATTTGATCGGCATGTAAATCCATCGTCATCACACGTGTTGCACCAGCTAAGGCTAACATATCGGCAACCAACTTGGCTCCAATTGCTACACGAGGCTGATCTTTTCGATCTTGACGAGCATATCCAAAATAAGGAAGTACGGCAATCACTTCTTTTGCAGAAGCACGTTTAGCAGCATCTAACATTAATAACAATTCCATTAAATTGTCAGAAGGAGGCATCGTAGATTGTATAACAAATACACTTTGACCTCTAATACTTTCTTCGTAAGATACTTGAATCTCACCATCACTAAAGGAATAATGAGACATTTGACCTAATTCTTTTCCGTAAGATTTTGCAATCTTTTCGGAAAGTACTTGAGTAACACTACCTGAAAATAATCTAACGTCTGTTTCCATCTTGTTTTTAAAGGGACACAAATGTAGCCTTTTTAGTGATTTTTACAATGTTTATCATAGTTTTTTTTGTTTAATTAAAATTCTGACTACATTTGCGACCCGAATAATTGAATAACAATCAATTTTTAGGAAAAAATGCCCAGCTGGCGGAATGGTAGACGCGCTGGTCTCAAACACCTGTGGGAAACCGTGCCGGTTCGAGTCCGGCGCTGGGTACTGAAGCAGACTATTTTTTAATAGTCTGCTTTTTTGTTTCTAAACCCAAGTAGAATCAAGGAATTTCATATAAAAAATCATTTCGATATTTTAGTGGTTAAATAAGCCGAATTTCTAGTTGCATTGATAATGAAGCATTTGCGAGTTAGAGTCCGGTTCACCCAAAACCTAACTAAAAAATCATGACCACAAAACCTAAAAAACGATTAAGTATTGACGAATTAAAATCTTATCCCGGATTTGAAAATTATACGGATGAAATGGCAGAAGAAACAATTGCTAGTCTTGAAACATTATCAATTCTATTTTATGAGCATTATCAAAAAACAATTAAAGAGAAAGAGAGATTAACAATGTTATCTGTAAATGAAGATAATTAAAACTTCAGCTTTTTTTGTTCATTTATTAAACGTGAAAAGTTAGTTGAATATAGCTAAATATTATTCCCTAAGCATTTAACTTATTATTTGGCAGGGGGATTAATATATCATCAATTGAAGAAGTGCTCTATTTAAAAAGTAGATAAACAGATTCATTAAGTAATTAGCTCCAAATCATTTTATAATTTGGGAATAAAGATGTTTGAAATTTTAGTTCAAACTTCTGTATTCAACCGGAGTTTTTCCTGTTTTTAGTTTAAATAATTTATTGAAATACTGTGGGTACTCAAAGCCAAGTGAATATGCAATTTCACTTACGGTTTTACTTGTGTTTAACAAATTATTTTTAGCCTCCTCAATTAAATGAAAATGAATAAGATCTTGTGCATTTTTGCCAGTTTCTTTCTTTAACAAATCACTTAAATAGCTTGATGATAAGTTTACTTTATCGGCTAAATATTTAACTGTCGGCAATCCTTTATCTTTAATATTATTCGAACTAAAATAAGTAGTCAATATTTGTTCAATATTTGAAACAACACTTTTATTTGTTGATTTACGAGTAATAAACTGTCTGCTGTAAAACCTTGTACAATAATTCAGTAATAATTCAATTGCAGAAACTATAATACTTTGGCTATGTACATCAATATTTTCATCTAATTCAGATTCAATTTTAAGAACACACTCTTGTAATTTTTGTTCTTCCTTTTCTGAAAGATGAAGTGCTTCAGAAACCTCATAGGAAAAATAATTATACTCTTTAATTTTATTTCCTAAAGATGTGTTTCTTATTAAATCAGGATGAAAAAACACACCCCATCCCACCATTTTATCTGAAACAACTACATCTGTATCAATAGTAATTGTTTGATTAGGGGCAATACAAATTAAACTCCCATCTTGAAAATCAATTAATTTACGCCCATATTTTACAGTATTTCTACAGTAGTTTTTAAACATCAATGAATAAAAATCAGTTGTAATTTGTGTTTCATTCTCTACATGATCTTTCACTTTATTAAAATCAACCACAGCTATTAATGGGTGCTTAGCAGATCCAAAGTTGAAGTATTTATATAAATCGGAAATTGAACTTAAATGTATTGATGACTGCATTATCTTATTGCTTAAATATTAAACTGATTTAATATACTTATCCTACTATTATCATTTAAATTAATAATATCAAATCTTTTTGTAGATGTAAACGAACCCATATCATCATCACTATTAATTAAAATTGCACCTACTAATATAATGTATTTACAGTTATACTTGGTTAAAGCAACCAACTCGTTCATGCGTTTGTCAATGGCTTCATAAATAACTTCAGTTGCTTCGAATATAGGCAAGGATGCTTGTGTAATTCTGGTTTTTTCTTTTAGAATTATTTGTTCGAGCGTATTCATCTGATAGTCAATTTCATTCACCTCATTTTCTATAATTTGATTATTCAATAATTTACTTAATGCGCCTTTGCAAGCGCCACAACAGTTAGAGTTGTGGGTGTGCCCTATTCGCTTAATTTCACCAAGTATGCCATCTTTAGTTATTCCAATGTGTGGTCCATAATAAATCAAAACAGCCCCATCGTTTGGCACATGACTAGCAAATGCCCGCATACCTGTTAATCCAGTAAAGGGAAAACCATTAAGTCCACCCATCTTAAATGGACCAAGAAATTCTTGAGCTCTTACTGGATATTGTATGCTATTTACATCGTCGCTGCATATACTATCGGCATACATGATTTTTGAAGGTTCCAAATTCAAATACTCTTCATAATAATCTATAGCTTTATTAACGCTATCAACAATAGTTATAGCATTAGGATAATATTTGCGAATTATTTCAAGTTTTTCTTTTTTAAGCATAAAGTTAATTTGTTTACATTAAAATACCGTCTTTTACTTGAACAGGAACCGGTATGTTGTTTTCATCTAAAGATTCAAGTATTTCAATTTCAAGATTTCTGGTTATTGCAGTCATTGGAATATCTAAGATCAGTCCTTCAAACGGATTTTCACTATAATCGGCTATCATTTCCATTTGCATAAAAACCCACGAGATTAGTACAGAGAATGGTATTGTTAGCCAAATATTAATTTTCTGCATTTCACTGAGCAAACCCATTGGCAAAAGCGTCACAAAAACAAGAACAAATAAATACGCATACTTTGCATATTGCCTTGGAACAGGGAAAGTTTTTAATCGCTCATTCTTTCCTTGATGTTCATACAATTTTGTTATATGGTTTTGTAATTCAAATAATCTAAAATCATCAATAATATTTTGCTCGCGCAATGTTTTAAGTTCATGTGACTGAAGTTGGAGAATTTTTGAGGATTTATTAAAAGCTTTATTGATAATATTGAATTCTTCTTTAGTTAAATATCTTGTCACATCCTTTTCGAGTTCAGTATTAATTCCAAAATCTTTCTGAAACCTCTCACGATAAACATTGTTGATTTTAAAATTATGCTCCCAGTCCATTCTTTTATGTCTTAAAAAAAACTTATGTGCATATAACCAAGCTATATGTTTATATAAAATTGGCTTTATTACTTTAATGTGATTGGCTGGCACATAGCTGTTTAAAAGAGATATAAAAGCTCTGGTGTCATTGGTAATGCTTCCCCAGTTTTTTCGAGCTTCATTCTGCCTATCATTTGAAGCGTTATTTTTAAACCCTAAATAAAACGAAACAGCAATACCTAAAAGTGAAATTGGCAAAAATGGTATAGCTAACCAATTAAAGGAAAAACGAGTGTATCCTACTATAATTAGTAAAGCCCAAACAGTAGAAAGAGCCACTGAAACAATAGAAAACTGAACAATTATTTTTGCCGGCAGATTCTTAGTTAGCATTTTTTACCTCAGTTA
>JBILCJ010000109.1:0-7414 GCA_044353195.1 Bacteroidia bacterium
CAACAGTACGAAGTGAGTGAAGATCTTATTCAACAATTTAAAACAAATCAGTTTCCAGATTTCTGTTGGAATGGTCGTTATCTAAATTTATTGGAGGCTAATCGGTCGGTAGCTTTGGAATGTGGCATTAAACCTGATCATATTTGGGCTATGAATCGCTGTACAACCGAATCAGATTTTTTTTCATACCGAAGAGATGCAGGTAAAACTGGTAGAATGTGGGCTGTGATAATGATGAAATAATATGTAATTTTGTGTTATGAAAAAATATAGTTTGATTATTTTCGTTTTTATCTGCCTATCCTTACTTTCATTTGACTTAGATGCTCAATGTGCCATGTGTAAAGAGGTTGTTAACAGTAGTCAAGACAATCCAAATTCAATAGCGAAAAATTTAAACACAGGTATTTTGTATTTAATGGCAGTGCCTTATTTAATGATTGCTTTTATTTTTCGTAAACAAATTAGATCTTTATACAGAACTTTGCGAGGTAAAGAAGTTCAGGAAGAAGATTTGTAATATTAATTTTCTAACAATACCGTGTATTCAAATGAATCAAGGTTGTAGGTTAATTCTTCAACTAAGTTTTCAATAAACGCTTTACCGTATTTAGTGTAATACATACTCAAATTATCATAACGTTCTTGCGGAATATTATTAGGAAATAGTTTCGATTTTATTGCCCAAATTTGATTGATATCAGTTTCAGATTGTTGTTTGAGTGCTTTATTTATTTTTTGATTGAGGGCTAAAATCCCGTTTAATGTTTTTTGCTTTTCAGCTTCAACACTGCCAATTAGAGATTTATCAATCGCTGAAACAAGTTCTGTTATAGAATTAAACACATCAGTTAATGGCGAATTAAAATTATTTAAATTAACATCAGCATGTTCAGTTCTGATAAATGATTTTACCAAATCTTCACCATCTGTAAAGATGGATTCTGTTTCTAAATTTAATTTTTTGATTTTGTTTTGTGTGCCTTTATCAATAATCATAGCAAAATGACGAGGCATTAAAATTGGAAAATTGATTTTATATTGTTCAAACATGGTTTTGTATTCCAACCAATAAGCTAACTCGCCTGGGCCACCCACATAAGCAATGTTTGGTAATATTTTTTGTTGGTATAATGGTCGTAAAACCACATTCGGACTTAATTTTTCTGGAGTTGTATCAATGATAGTTTCTAATTCTTCTTTACTAAAACTAATTTCTGTATTTAGAACTTGGTAACGATCATGTTGTTTTTCAACACGTTCTCTTATGTTTGGTTCTGTATAAAACACATTGATTAATCGAGGCGAAACTTGGGCACTGTATTTTTCTTTTAATTCGTTAATGGTTTCAGAAACAATTTCGAAAGAGGTGTTTTTAAATACATCAGTTTTAAATTCTTCTCTAAATAATCCTTTTAAATCTTTGTCGTTTCCATCTAATATTATTAATCCATATTCTCCAAACAGTTCATTGACAAGGTATCTTGTGGCATCGGCTAAGTTTTTATTTTTTAAATAGGCATCTTCAAATAGTTTAATTAAGTGAGTTGCATTTTCATTATCACCTAAAATAGTTTTTAGTTCTGGAATAACATCTTTTAAATTTTCTGTTTTAAAACTCCCAACACTTCCTTTCTCTTCCGAATTCCAAACTACCTTTTTCCCAAACACGTTGGCGTGATTAATTTCTTCAAAATCATGATCTTCACTTGCCATCCAATATACAGGCACAAAGTTTTTATTCGGAAATTTTTCAGCTAACGTTTTACATAAATTAATGGAAGAAATTATTTTATAAATAAAATACAATGGACCGGTGAATAAGCAAAGCTGATGGCCAGTAGTTACCGTAAAGGTGTTTTCAGTAGTTAATAATTGAATCGATTCAATTGTTTTTGAAGAGGTATTAGTAACTAATTGAGTTTGTTTTAATAAGCTTTCAACTAAAACGGGTCTGTTTAAATAATTAAAATGTTCTTCGGTAATATATGCTTCAAAATCGTTTTTGCCGAAATGGTATTTGTAAAACGGCTTTACAGTTTCATCTTTTTGAATGTAGTTTTCAAACAGTGATGAAAAAAGTTTTGTTTTTTGAATTGAAAAATGGCGTTTTGTAAATAACATAATTGTGTATAATCATTTACCTGATTACAGATATAAATGTAATTATAATTTTAAAAAGGTTTTGTAATTGTTGTTTTAATTCAACTGTTCTGAAACAAAAAACCCTCAACTATTTCTAGTCAAGGGTTTTTTATTCAGCGGAGAAATAGGGATTCGAACCCCAGGTACCTCACGGTACAACAGTTTTCAAGACTGCCGCAATCGACCACTCTGCCATTTCTCCAGAGAGTGCGTAAAAGTAATATATTTTTTTGTTTTACAACAATTATTTTCAATTATTTTTTTAGTAATTTTAGAGAAACTTTCACGCTCATTTCAATGTGATATTACAACCATGAGGATATTATTTCTGTTTTTTGCTCTATTTTCTAGTATTATTAGCATTTCTAGCGTTAAGGTGTATTTCAATTACGGAGTATTTAACTCCATGCATTCAAATCCATATTTAGAAACTTACCTTACTATTTCTGGGAATAGCGTAAAATATTTACCAAAAAAAAGTGGTTTACAAGCAAGTGTGACACTGACATGGGAAATTTTTAAAGAAAATGCTGTTGTTAAGAAGCTTTCTTATAATTTATGGAGTCCTATCGCCAAAGATTCAAGTAGTTTTCCTTCTTTTATAGATAACCAGCGTTTTTCTTTGCCAAATGGGCAATATACTTTAAAGTTTAGTATCATTGATAATGCGTTTCCAAATGCCATAACAACTCATACAGAAAATATTACGGTATTATTTCTTCGAGACAAAAAAATTGAAACATCTGATATTCAGGCCTTAGAATCTTATTCGAAAAGCAATGGTTCGAGCACATTCTCAAAAAATGGTTACGATTTAATACCTTATACAGTCAATTATTTTCCTGCTTCTCAAAACCAACTTAAGTTTTATTTTGAATCTTATAATGCTGATACGTTATTTGGAAAAAATTCTAAGTTTGTTTATACGTATTATGTTGAAGATAATGAAACGACACTCAAAGTAAATAATTTGGCAGGGTTTCAAAAACAAAAATCAAGCAGAGTAAACCCTTTATTAGCTCAGTTTGATATTTCTTCATTGCCCACTGGAAATTATAATTTAGTAATTGAGTTAAGAGACTCTGTAAATGCTTTACATGCTCAGAAAAAATATTTTTTTCAACGGCAAACTATTTTTAAGCCAATTCCTAATGAACTATCTGCAAATTCTACTATTGATTTATTTTTTCATTCGATTCAAAGTACCGATACATTAAAAGAGTTTATAGAATGTTTATGGCCTATTTCAAAAACAACGGATCGCGCTTGGCAACAAACCCAGCTCGAAAATAAAAACAGAACCAATATGCAAAATTATTTAATTGAATATTGGAAATCATTTGCTGGTGATTCGTTAGATCCATTGACGGTATGTGTGCAACATTTAAAAGATGTTAAGGAAACGAACGCCATGTTTAAATGCGGAAAGCAAAAAGGTTATTATACGGATAGAGGTAGAGTTTATTTACAATATGGCAAGCCTAATCAACGTAACCAAGTTAATAGTTCGCCTAATACCTATCCTTATGAAGTTTGGCAGTATTATCGAATTTATGATAAAACTACCAACCACTTTTTTACCAATAAGAAATTTGTATTTGCGAATTTCGCAATAGCCGACGACTGTTATGAACTTTTATACTCGGATGTTCGAGGCGAAAAGATAGATCCTAATTGGAAGTTTAGGTTAGTAAAGCGAATGCAAAAACAACAAAATGTGGATGATAATTCGCCAATAAAAACATATGGAAATAATTTTGAAGATGATTTCATTAATCCAAGATAGTTTATGGTATTAAATACCCATGTTGCCATTGTCATATTAAATTGGAATGGAAAAGTATTTTTAGAACAGTTTTTACCAAGCGTTATTAAGTATAGTAATGGTGCAACGATTTATGTAGCAGATAACCTTTCGACGGATGAGAGTAATTTATTTTTAGAAGCGCACTATCCTCAAGTTCAAATTATTAAAAATAAAGATAATTTCGGCTTTGCTCAAGGTTATAATATTGCCTTAAAGCAGATTGAGGCTGATTATTATATTTTGCTTAATTCTGATGTAGAAGTCACAGAAAATTGGATTGATCCAATTATTTATTTGATGGAACAAGATAAAACGATAGCGGCATGTCAGCCAAAGATATTGGATTATAAAAAGCCATCAGATTTTGAGTATGCTGGTGCAGCTGGTGGTTTTATTGATAAATATGGTTATCCATTTTGTAGAGGGCGCTTGTTTAATACGATAGAATTGGATCATCATCAATATGATGATGCAATAGAAGTTTTTTGGGCAACTGGTGCTTGTATGTTTGTAAGGGCTCATGCATTTTGGGAAGTGGATGGTTTTGATAATGACTATTTTGCTCACATGGAAGAAATTGATTTATGTTGGCGAATGAAAAATGTGGGTTATAAAATATACGCTGAACCAAAATCCTTTGTTTATCACGTAGGCGGTGGAACCTTGAATAAAATAAATCCTAAAAAAACATATTTGAATTTCAGAAATAATCTCATTACACTAATTAAAAATGCGGATTCGTCCAACTTGGTTTTCAAGTTAATTTACCGAATGTTATTAGATGGCATTGCTGCTTATAAATTTTTGATAGAAGGAAATGGATTGCATTTCATTGCTGTAGCTAAAGCACATTTTGCTTTTTACGCTATGTTGCCTTCAACATTACATAAAAGAAAAGTTATGTTACAGAAACAAGGGTTTGCGTTTACTCATTCCGCTATATTGCCAAAAAATATTGTATTTCAATATTTTTTGAGAGGAATCAAACAGTTTTCGCAATTTGATTATTTTAAAAAATAAAAATGTTCGTGAAACTTCTTATTTGTAGCCAATCATAAATACAGCACATCCACTATAAGATCCATCTTCAGTTGGAGGAATAACGTAATCGATATACACTTGTCTAACTTTAGATATCTCCCATTGTAATTCTTTTCTATCGATGCCACCATCTTTTGATGAAAACAGTAATTTACGATTTTTAGAATCTTTGTCTTTATTGTAAATCTGAATTTCAATGTTCTTTGGGAGTGCTTCTAAATTAAAAATAAAGCGGTATTTTTCTCCAATAAATAAAGGGATTTCAATCTCTTTTACAGTCTCAGTTTTTTTATAAATAATGCGAGTTAACTCTGAACTATCATATTTATATGGTCCTAAGGCGCTCTTCGCTTTTTCTTTCAATGTTTTAGAATCACATAAAATATCTCCATTTTGAAATGAAGTAGTACTTAGAAAAACAATTAAGGCACATGTTAAGTTTATATATTTTTTCATATCTCTTCTATTTCAAGTATTAGTTAATCATTTTAGTTCTTAAAGTTTTCACTAATTCCATAGTTGGAATCATGTCAGTATCTGCAAATTTCATTTTATCAAAATTCAACTCTCTATCATTTTCTGTGGCTGATTTTATAGACGGAATGTTATTGAATGCATTATTAATTTCAGAGATATAATTAAGTAGTTCAGGCATTTCTGGCTCTTTTAATTTAGTAGCTTCTAAAGCCTTTATTAAAGTTTTAGTAAATGTTAGTTGCTCGCATATACTCGATAGAATTTTTTTATTTTTCTGTTGTGCATAAGCTTGGTTTGCAATATAAATACTTTCTATCCAAGCTCCAGCAAAGGCGATAACTGTAATATGCTTTTGTTTGTTTTGTTCAAATAAGTTGTCTGTTTTTAATTGGACATTAGAAACAATTTGAACAAGCGTATCTTCGTTACTGATATTTTTATCAAAACGTTCAGCTAATTTATCACTCTCAAAAGCTTGTTTTAAGCCTAAGGTAGCTCCAGTTTCGGTTAATGCTTTTAAGTATCGTTTCGATTCTTGATATTTTTTATTAAACAAACAGTTTGCTAAATCAGAGCTATAAACACCAAAGTTAACTGCACGTTTGTAATTACTTGTATTATATCTTGAAAGGTTTTCAGTTTTATTTAAAATTGATTCGTTGAATGGTGCCCCTGACTTTTTAGATACATAAGCAATTTGCAGAGCAGATGGTAATTTATAACTAGTCTCATCATCTTCTTCAATTGCAACTGTGTCTTTTTGTTGATGAATTGTGTCAGTTACTTCGATTTGAGTTGTGTTTTCCTCTTGTTTATTATTTCCGCATCTTGTTGCGCAGAATGAAAATAATGTAATTGAAATTAAACTTAGTGTTGTTTTCATAGATTCATTTTTTTTAAAAATACAATTTTTATTTTAATAATTCTTCAATCGCTTTAATAATACATTTATCATTTTTATTAATAATAGGATAATAAGCGTCTTTATCAAACGCGTTTTTTCCGATTAGCGCTTTTAAATAAGGTTCTAACGCTACATTTGATTGTTGTTTATTTAAACTTCCTAATTCTATACTTTGCTTTTTGCAGTATTCGTAAAATTCGTCAAAAATAGCAGTTGTAATTTTAAATTGATTAATAAATGTTTTTGAATTCGTATATTTTTTTAGTTCACTTCTATTTTTATCAGCATATTCAAATGCAAATGTATTTATAAGTCCAGCGTAAAAAACTTTATTTAAAAACGGATTTGATTTTGTAGTATCAATAGGAACGAAAACATCTGGCATAATGCCACCACCTCCATATACAATTTTTCCTTCGGGTGTTTTGTATTGTTTAGATTTATCTAGTTTAATACTGTCAGCATTGAGCAATTCACCATGCTGATAGCGATCAAATTCTTCATTGTAATAATCTGTTTTATCATCCGAATAGGGCTTTTGAATGCATCTGCCTGTTGGTGTATAATAGCGCGCTACTGTTAATCGGATAGCAGAGCCATCTGGTAATTGCATTTGATCTTGCACTAATCCTTTCCCGAAGCTTCTACGGCCAATGATTAATCCGCGGTCGTTATCTTGAATGGCACCAGCTACAATTTCACTGGCACTGGCACTTCCCTCGTCGATAAGAATAACAAGGTTGTTTTTTTCAAAACTTCCTCTTTGCGTTGCTCTATATGTTTTTTTAGGATTTGCCTTTCCTTGTGTATATACAATTTGTAATCCGTTGGTTAAAAACTCATCCGTTATGTCAACGGCTGCATTTAAATATCCGCCGGGGTTTCCTCTTAAGTCTAAAATTAATTTTTTCATACCTTGTTTATTTAAATCATTAAAAGCGTTTAAATATTCGTTGTATGTGGTTGCTGCAAATTTATTTATTTTAATATAACCGATATCGCCAGAAGTCATATAAGCCGCATCTAAACTATATAAAGGA
>JBILCJ010000111.1:0-7375 GCA_044353195.1 Bacteroidia bacterium
CTAAATAATTTAAAAAACGCATCGCCTCTTTATCCATAGGATAAACTAATCGTGTGCCATTAATAAAATCACCTTTGCTTCCTGCTATAGCATCATAAAATTTTGGAATGTCTTCAGGTGGAACAGTTAAATCTGCATCTAAAATCATTAAAATATCTCCTGTTGCAATTTTATATCCTTCTCTTACAGCGTCAGCTTTTCCTTTACCTTTTTGTTGACCAATTTTTATGTCATGAGTAGCAGAATACTTTTTCTGAATTTCTTGAATTTTATCCCATGTATCATCGGTACTGTTTCCTTCAATAAAGATAATTTCGACATGCTTCCCAAATTTCGGCAAACGTGTAATCGCATTTTCAATATTACCACTTTCGTTACGAGCCGGTATTACAACTGTGGTACTGTATTTTGTTTTATAATCTTCTTCATTACTTAATGGCAGTGGTTTTGCAAACGAGTAAGTATTTAAACTAAAAAAACGAAAGAAAGGAAATTTTGCTAACACTAAATTAAATAGTTCCGCAATGATGGGAATATATAACGGGAAAATAAATCGCTTACTATTTCTAAAGACATCGAAACCAGACACAAATAATAAATTGTTGACGTCTTTAGAATTCAACCAATTTTGAGTGGGTGTTTTTGTTTTTAGTCCAAGTAATTCAGCAAGCTTAAGGGCTGGCTCCCACAATGAATTATAATACTGAACAATCACTTTAGTATTTGGGTGTGATACTTTTTTCACTTGTTCAAACACCAATTGTATATCATCAACAAAGCCTATTAAATTACTGATAATGATGTAATCATATGTATTTGTCAGCGTAATGTTGGTTGCATCCATTACTATGAATTCAATGTTTTTGTCCTTGTGTTTGTCTTTTGCCCAAGCAATTTGACCTTCACTAAAGTCGATCCCAGTTTTTGTACTACCAGCAATCTTAGCTAATAAATCGCCACTTCCACAGCCTATTTCTAAAACCGAACTATCTTGATGCGAAAAATAATTACAGTAATTGGTTATTTCATTCCAATAATAATTGGTAATACCTCTTGATATTCTTTTTGATGCAAGTAGGTTAAAATAGTCTTTAATATTTTTCAAAATATAATCTAATAAGTATATAAAAATACATATTTTTTTTGAAAGCTTTTATTGAAAAATACGCTTTAACAATTAAAGCAATCTGTAAAATTGATATTCTGAATTAGAAAACAGTAGCGTGTGATTTAATGAATCTGCTTTTAAATAATTGGATAAACCATCATTGGGCAAAAAAGTATTCATTAGTAAATAGGTGGCATTAAATTTTTTTAGTTGTTTCTTTAGTTCTATAGCATTCAAATCATTTTTTAAAGCCACTGCTTTAGTATGTGTATAAAGCGCGAGAGCTCTTGGTTTTTCGAAAACAATCACATCCTTATTGGACGACATTGATTTTATAAACCGAAAAGCATCGTTACTTGCATTAGTGCATGGTCCGTTGATGATTGTATTTTGATTTTCAATTAATTTTTCAATTTGAGGTTTGTAGGACAATAAGATGATAACTCCAAAAATAGGTGTTGCTATGGTATAATTTAATTGAAAAGGCATTAGTATTTTTTTTAATGCAATGATGCTATAGTAAAAAACTAAAAACAAAATCGGGCTAATAAATCTTAGCCCTGTATTCCCAAATGGAAATGTAGCAATTGTAATAATATAGGCCAAAACAAAGAAATTTATAAAGTTTATTTTATTTGTTTTCCATTGGTATAAAAATCCTAAAAGACTTGTAACTACTAATACGGATGAGCTTATAATGCCAATGAAATATTGATTTATAGGCTCGTATATATTAAAGAAATAAGAAAGTGCTAGAAAGTTATAAGAAAGATGCTCGTTAATTCTTTCAAATAGATGGTTGCCTTCCAATAGAAATGGATAGTTTGTTGAACATGGGAAATAAAATTTAAGCCCAAAATAAGGAATTAAGAAACTAAATATGAGTAACTGCTTTTTTAAGTGAGTAGTTTTTAACTTAGGTTCAATGTCAAAAATAAATAGGTATATGATATAAACTAAAAAAAAGAGTAATCCTATGGAACGTATGTGTGCTAAAAAGGCCATCGCTGTGCCTAGAATTATTATGTTGTAAATTGTTTTTTGTCTGGAAATTAAGAATAGAGAGAAAAACAAGAATGCTGTGAAGGGAATATCGGAATTTATTTCAGATTTGAAATTTAAGAAATATGGATTGTAGGCGATGATGATAGTTGTGAATAGCGACGTTAAAAATGAAAAGTTATTTCTAAAAAAAAGAAAAGCAAAAACACTTGCCATCACTAAGAAAAATGTCATCACATAATTTAGTACTACGAAGTCTATGTGATCACTTCCAATAAATGAAGAAAGTATCATTGGCAAACCGATGGGATAAGCTTGCGGCCCTAATACAGCGATATCAGGATTATAAATATATCCTGTTTCATTTTGAGAAATACCTTCAGAAATATTTTTAGCTTGATGAATGTATTGAGCAAAATCATCACCCCAATCATGACTTGATTTAATATTAATAAAAAACAAGGGAATGAGAAACAATAAGAGAATTGTATGTTCAATTATTTTTCTCATTAATAATTTAATAATTCTTGAATAGCGATTTCTACTTTTTCTGCATTTGGTAACATGGTTTTTTCTAAAATAGAATTTAGTGGAATAGCTGGTAAATTTTCAGCACCAATCACTACAACAGGAGCGTCTAACTGTTTAAAACAGTTTTGCGAAATTCGAGACGCAATGCTCTGCGCAAAGCCATTAAATACTGGTTCTTCAGTTAATACCATACACTTGCCATGTTTGGCAGCGCTATCAAAGATTGCTGTCTCATCAACGGGCGCAATAGTTCTCAAATCAATGATTTCAACTTGACCTTCAAATTTTTTGGCAGCGCTCTTAGCCCAATAAACACCCATGCCATAAGTAATAATAGAAATTGATTTTCCAATACTAACGTTTTGCTCACTTGCACTTTGAACCGTTCTTGCTTTTCCAAAAGGAATAACATAATCTTCATCAGGCTCGATTGTTTTGGCGTCTTCAGTACCTTTTATTTTACTCCAATATAACCCTTTATGTTCTAACATAACTACAGGATTTGGATCGTAGAAGGCAGATTTCATTAAGCCTTTTAAATCAGCACCAGTGCTTGGATAGGCAATCTTAATTCCTTTGATATTTGCTAATACACTTTCAACTGAACTTGAATGATACGGCCCACCACTTCCATAAGCGCCAATTGGAACACGAATGATGCAACTCACAGGCCATTTCCCGTTACTCAAATAACATGAACGACTCACTTCAGTAAATAATTGATTTAAACCTGGCCATATATAATCAGCAAACTGAACTTCAACAATTGGTTTTAAACCAACCGCACTCATGCCTACTGTACTTCCAATGATAAAGGCTTCTTGTATTGGTGTGTTAAATACACGGTTATCTCCAAATGTTTGTGCTAAGGTGGCAGCTTCTCTAAAAACACCACCTAAACGCTTCCCAACATCTTGTCCATACAATAATGCTTCAGGGTGTTTATCCATGATTTCTCTGATAGCAAATAGGGCGCTATCAACCATCACTGTTTTTTCTTTCCCACTTGGTTCTCTTTCTCCTTTTTCTTCAGTTATTGGAGTTGGGGCAAAGTCATGTAAAAATAAATCTTCTGGCCTTGGGTCTTCTTCTAATAAGGCTTTTTGATAATCAGATTCTACTAAAGCCACTACGTCATCTTCTATTTTTTTAATTTCTGAAACATCCATACCTGCCACAATTAATTGATTGCGCAATCGAGGCAATGGGTCCTTTTTAGAAGCTTCATCTAAATCATCTCTGTACCATTCTTTACGAACTCCAGATGTATGATGGTTTAATAAAGGAACTTTGGCGTGCACCAACATCGGCCTTCTTTCCTTTCGTATGATTTCTAAGCATTCCTGAATGGTATTATAAGAGGTAATGAAATCTGTACCATCAATGGTACGAGTTTCTAATCCTTTAAATCCTTTGGCGTATTCTGTAATATCTTGAGAACGAATTTCTTTTGCATGAGCAGAAATATCCCATTCATTATCTTGTACTAAATATAAAATCGGTAATTTTTTTAGAGTTGCCATTTGAAATGCCTCAGCAACCTCACCTTCGGTGCAACTGGCATCACCTAAAGAACACACTGCAACAGGATTTTTTCCTTGATAGTCTTTTTGTAAATGATTTAATTCTAAATACTGTAAACCCATGGCAATTCCAGTTGTAGGAATCGCTTGCATGCCTGTTGCGCTGCTTTGGTGAGGAATTTTAGGCATATCATCTCTTCTTAAACTTGGATGCGAATAATATGTTCTTCCGCCTGAAAATGGATCATTGCGCTTTGCTAATAATTGAAGCATTAACTCAAAAGGTTGCATACCGATAGCTAACAATATACTATCGTCGCGATAATATGGACTTACAAAATCTTGTTGTAACAGTTGCAGACCTAATGCTATTTGAATCGCTTCATGACCGCGAGAAGTAGCATGAACATATTTAGCCGTTATTTCTTTATTAGCTTCATACAGTTCTGCCATACTTTTGGCAGTAACCATTAAACTATATGCTTTTTTTAAAGTTTCGTTAGGTATTTTTGTTTTCACAGAATTTAGTTTCTTTTGTGGAAATTGGTAATTAAATATATGTTTAATTTTTTAAAAAGACACATCAAATTACTTTAATTATTCATTTTGTTTTATTTAATGATGACTCCTTTTTTTTCAATAAATGGAATCATTTGAAAATTAGTTTCGATAATTGATTCTGGTAAAAAAATAAATTTTTTATCATACATTTTTTCTCCAATCGTGAAACTAATCCAATATTCATTGCTAATTCCAAATACTTCTTTAGATACGGGTTCAATGAGTTTATAATCTAATGATTGAACCTCTTCAAACAAATGACGGAGTGTACTAGTCTTTTTTTTGACTTCATTAATAACCCCATAACCCGTTGATGTAATTAATACATTTGTGATGTCTTCTTCTCTAAAATTAAAAATGTAAGCATTGTATTCATCTAGTCCTTCATGTTCTTTTACAATAGCAATGCCGATGTCGTGCACTTCTGGAAATATAATATCTTTTATCATTTTTGTATATTAAAGGCAGATGAGATAATTAAATTAACTTAATTAAATAATTTTCTTTTTTTCCTTTACTTATTAATAAATAGGTTTGGTTACTAAAAAAACTTAAATCAATGAGTGTGTTTACATCCGTTATTTTAGTTTTATTTACACTGAGAGCATTTCCAGTAATCATTTTTCGAGCTTCATTATTACTTGGAAACACTTCTGCTTTTTCTACGAGTAGGTTAACAATGTTAATTGGAGTTGCTAATTCGTTTTTATGTATTTCAAATGTATCGATACCGCTCAGTAATTTTTCAAATTTAGCAGTATCTAAACTTGAAATATCGTCTGCTTTAGCTTTAAACAAAAATTCACCTGTAGCAACGGCGTCATTATAATCCGCTTCACTATGCACACGAATAGTTATTTCTTTGGCTAATGCTTTTTGTAAATGTCTTTCGTGAGGAGCAGCCTGATGGTTTAATTCAATTGCCTCAATTTCAGGTTGAGATAAGAGTGTGAAAATGCGAATGTAATTTTTTGAATCTTCATCACTTACATTCAACCAAAATTGATAAAATTTATAGGGAGATGTTTTCGTTCTGTCTAACCATATATTACCACTTTCAGATTTCCCAAATTTCGTACCGTCAGTTTTTTTTATGAGTTGTGTTGTTAACGCAAATGCTTCGCCACTTGCTTTTCTTCGTATAAATTCAGTTCCCGTTGTAATGTTTCCCCATTGATCAGAACCGCCCATTTGAACTTTACAATTTTTTTCCTTCCACAAATGGTAAAAATCGTAGCCTTGAATAAGTTGATAACTGAATTCGGTAAACGACATGCCCGTTTCGCCATTAATTCGATTTTTAACCGAATCTTTAGCCATCATATAATTTACAGTAATGTGTTTTCCAGCATCACGAATAAAATCTAGAAACGAATAATTTTTAAACCAGTCGTAATTATTTACTAATTCAGCACTATTTTCGCCACAATCAAAATTTAAAAATTGTTGTAATTGTTTTTTTATCCCTTCAATGTTTTTATTTAAGGTATCCGCGTCTAATAAATTTCTCTCTGCTGATTTTCCGCTAGGATCTCCAACCATTCCTGTAGCACCACCGACCAATGCTAATGGTTTATGTCCAGCTAACTGAAATCGGACTAATGTCATGATTTGTGCTAAACTTCCAACGTGCAAGCTATCGGCCGTTGGATCAAATCCAATATAGCCAGTAGTCATTTCTTTATTTAATAATTCTTCGGTCCCAGGCATTACATCATGTAACATGCCTCTCCATTTCAGCTCTTCTATAAAATTTGAATTCATATTCGTATTAAAATCTAAAAATAGAAATAATTAACGAAGAATTTTATTTTTTTTTAGTGCCGATTATTCAGCTAGAACGAAACGAATGGTTCTGTTTTTAGGCTGATTACTTGATGAATTATCAAATAATGGATCACTAGATCCCTTGCCGACATTTCTGTTGAAATTCTTTCTGTTTACGCCGCGTTTCATTAATTCTTGTCTAACATAAGTTGCGCGTCTAACTGAAAGAATATCGTTAAATTCTTTCGTTCCTTTAATACAAGTATGCCCAGTGATATTTATTTTCAATCTTGGATTTTGTTTAATTATATCCGCAATTTCATTTAACCTTTTCAATCCATTTTCTTGAAGTTGAGAGCTGTTCAAATCAAATACTACGTCGACTGCGATAGCATTAATTTTTGACACTATCTCTGTATTTATTCTCAATAACTCTTCATCAGAAATTGTTTCTTCATTTATTTTAGACGAAGCAAGATTTGTTTTTTCCTTTTCAACCCCTGTATTTTTTTCTGATTTAATCTTGTTGTTAGTATTTTTTGCTTTCTCACTTTCTACAGCTTTTTCAAGTGCAATTAATTTTTCTGATTTAGCAATTTTGTTAGGATTTTTCGCTTTCTCATTTTCCACAGCTTTTTCAAGTGCAACTAAAGTTTCTGATTTAGCAATGCTATTAGGTGTTTTCGCTTTCTCTGTTTCTATAGTTTTTTCAAGTGCGATTAATGTTTCTGATTTAGCTATGCTATTAGGTGTTTTCGCTTTCTCATTTTCCACAGCTTTTTCAAGTGCAACTAAAGTTTCTGATTTAGCAATGCTATTAGGTGTTTTCGCTTTCTCAGTTTCTACAGCTTTTTCAAGTGCAACTAAAGTTTCTGATTTAGCA
>JBILCJ010000144.1:0-5990 GCA_044353195.1 Bacteroidia bacterium
TACATCTTCAACTTTAGCAGTTGTTCCATCAGCTTTATTTAAGTGACGAGATGGGCAGAACCCTTCAACACCATAAGTTAAGTTAATAGTAGCTCCTTTATCGTTGATTGAAGTAATTGTTCCTTGATGAACTGAATCAATAGTAAATACTGTTTCAAAAACATCCCAAGGATTATCTTCTAATTGTTTGTGACCTAATGATAAACGACGATTTTCCCCATCTATTTCTAAAACAGTAACATCTAATTTATCACCAATTTTACAGAATTCAGATGGATGCTTAATTTTTTTGCTCCAAGATAAATCAGAGATATGAACTAAACCATCAACACCTTCTTCTAATTCAACAAACACCCCAAAGTTAGTAAAGTTACGCACAATACCGCTGTGTTTAGTACCTTTAGCATATTTATCAATAATCATATTCCAAGGATCAGGAGTTAATTGCTTAACACCTAAACTCATTTTACGCTCTTCTCTATCTAAAGTTAAAACAACTGCATCAACATCTTGTCCTACTTTTAAGAATTCTTGAGCCGAACGTAAATGTTGTGACCAACTCATTTCAGAAACGTGAATTAATCCTTCAACACCTTGTGCAATTTCAACAAAAGCACCGTAATCAGCTAAAACAACAACTTTACCTGTTACTTTATCTCCGATTTTTAAATCAGGACTTAAAGCTTCCCAAGGATGAGCTGATAATTGTTTTAAACCTAACGCGATACGTTTTTTATCATCATCAAAATCTAAAATCACAACGTTAATTTTTTCGTCTAATTTCACGATTTCTTCAGGATGATTAATACGACCCCATGATAAATCTGTGATATGAATTAAACCATCAACACCACCTAAATCAATAAACACACCGTATGTAGTAATATTTTTAACAATACCTTCTAATACTTGTCCTTTTTCTAATTTAGAAATGATATCACGTTTTTGAGATTCAATTTCAGCTTCAATTAAAGCTTTATGTGAAACAACTACATTTTTGAATTCATTGTTGATTTTAACAACTTTAAATTCCATTGTTTTTCCAACGTAAACATCATAATCACGAATTGGTTTAACATCAATTTGTGAACCTGGTAAAAATGCTTCAACGCCAAATACGTCAACAATTAAACCACCTTTAGTACGACATTTAACAAAACCTTTGATAATTTCATCACTAGTAAGTGCTTCATTAACTCTATCCCAAGATTTACCAGCACGTGCTAATTTATGAGATAAGATTAATTGACCATTAGCATCTTCTGCTTTTTCGATAAATACTTCAATAGAATCACCGATTTTTAAATCAGGATTGTAACGAAATTCTGATAATGAAACAACTCCATCAGATTTGTAACCAATGTTTACAACAACTTCACGAGCATTTTTAGAAACTACAGTTCCTGTAATAACTTGAGCGTCAGAAATCGTACTTAACGATTTTCCGTACATTTCATCCAACGACGTTCTTTCAGATTCTGAATACGTATCGTTTTTCTTTCCAATAGAACTCCAGTCGAAATCTGCGTTCCCAGTTTGTGCATTTTTATCTGCCATTTTTTTTAATAATTGTATTCGATATTTCAAGGCTATCGAAGGGGTTAGTTTATTTTTTTATTCCAATTTAAACCTTGATTAAAAATTGGGGTACAAATATACGATTATTAAATCTTTTTTTTAATCAATTTGAAAATAAAAATATTTCTAAATCATTGATAATTAATCACTTAAATTACGGCTTGTTTTTGAATAGTAATTAAATAAGGTTATATTCGGTCAAGTTTTTAGCACTTTAATTTATGATTTCGACAATCACACATGGCATAGAAATTTCGGTTCAAACTCACTATTATGCCGCGCAATCATCTCCCAAACAAGGACTGTATTTCTTTATTTACGAAATTACAATTACGAATAAAACAGAATTTTCAGTACAACTTTTAAAAAGACATTGGAATATCACTGATGGAATAGGGCAAAAAAGAGTTGTGAAAGGTGATGGGGTTGTAGGTGAAACACCTATTATTGAACCGTTGGGTGTATTTAAATATAATAGCGGTTGTGATTTTGAAACTGAAATGGGGAAAATGAATGGTTTTTTTTCAATGCAAAGGCTTGTTGATAAATCTTATTTTGACGTTGTTATTCCTGAGTTTATGATGGTTTTACCGGCTAAATTAAATTAGAATTTTAACGTGAAATGTTCTTTGGTAAGTTGTTCTTTTCTAAAAAATACAATGCCAAAATAAAAAAAATCAAAACTTAATTTCACTTCAGCATTCAAATAAATTTCTTTCCATATTTTTTGCATATCTGGACTCCAATTTATATCATCAAAAACAAATATTGATGACTCATTTTTCTTTGTTAATGCCAACTCAAAATAGGTTTTAGTGGCTTCGTATGAATGATTACCATCTACGTATAAAAAATCTAAGTGGTCTATTTCAGAAATTATTTTTGGTAATTCATCATTAAAATGGCCATGATATTGTTTTATATTCTTTATGGCATTTTTTTCAAAAAGGTGTTTTGAAAATGCGGATGTTTCTGCACAACCTTCTATAGTGTAAACTGTGCTTTTTTTGAATGGCAACGAAAGGTACATGGAAGTTAGTCCAATCGAAGTGCCAAGTTCTACAATTGTTTTAGGTTTAAATTTATTAATCAGTCTATATAAAAATTCAGCTTGTTTTTTTTGTGCTATGCCATTTTTTGTAATATCCTTTATTTTTCTTTTATTATGTGAGAATGTTTTTGAACCTGCACCAAAATCATTAATAGTTAAAACAGTTTCATTTAATAATAAATCTTTTCTTGCGGCAGATAATGTTTCAAAATCATTAAAAGGATGTTTATTTTTAATTAACTCCATATAAAAATCAAACACAAAAGGCGAATGTAAATCATGCTCAGTAAATGAGGTGAGTTGATAGTTAAGAAAGGTTAATATTAAATTAAAATTCATTTTAGTTCATTGATATGACAATTACACACTACATTTTTTTCGATGGGTTTAGTTTTGTAATCAGGTAAAGATATTTCTTTCATGAAATAAATAGTAAGTTCAGAAATTTTATTTCCAGGATTTTCAAAATTCCATTTTTTTAATAAATAGTGGCAATAATAGGGACGCATATAATTATTATTTTTAAAGGCATAATTTTCAGAATATTTTCTCCAACGATCACTTTCAAATTCAGAAACTAATGGTATTGGTTTCAAGAAACTAACCTTGTTTAGTTGATGCTTAATATCAATTGGTTTGTTCTGTTTATCTAAACCACTAAAAACATAATAGCCATCATCCTTTAAAATGTATGGCGAAAACATTCCCCAATTTTGCTCTAATCTTAAAATACTTCCAAATGCTACTACTTTTGAACTCAAACCATATGGAAATGATTTAAGACTGCTCAAATTAAGTAGCAAACAATAACATATAATCATTCCAATAAAGCTATTTTTTGCCAAGTTGATTATATCGAAAGTAAAACTAGAAGAGTAGGGAGTTGGCATTTCTTTATTTGATTGCTGATTTAGTTTAAATTTCTGTTCAACCCAATTCATTGTTATTCCAGGCATTAATCCAAGTAAAGTAATTAAGCCGATTAGGAAAAATAATCCAACGTATACTGTAACAGAAATGCCAATGTGTAAAAGTGCAATCAATATAATGCCGACGAGTTTGAATTTTTTGGGAAATGGAAAAATTAAAATAAGAGGTGCTATTAATTCAATGTGATAGACAATAAACGTAAGTGATTTGAGTAATGATGGATAAGGATAAATCAAGGTTCCAAGTGGTAATCTGATTTGATCTAAACTAAGGGCATAATAGATTGCTGTGCCTTCCGAATGCCATTCAGGTGAGGTTTTCAGTAAGGCTGAAAAAAAATAAACGGAGCTAACTAATAATAAGTATCCGATGGATGAAAATGATAAATAATTAGTAGGCAATCGGGCAGTATCTGATACAGAGTAACGATTACCCCATGGTAAAAAAATACTAAATAATAATGTCATTCTTAATAAATCATCCCCACTTTGTAAAATAAATGGATTTCTATTTTGTAACGAAACTAAAAACACCCAACATATAAATGTCAACATACGAGTTCTATAACCAATCAACAAAAGAAAAACAGAAACAGTATTTAAAATAAACAACAAAATCTGCAACCATAAATCGCCATGCAGGGCATGGAATGAAAAATAAAAGTCATTCCAATGGTATTGTTTTAAAATGGAAATAGGTAAAATTCCTTCATCGGTAAAAAACGCTTTAATCGATAATGATCGAATTAATAAATCAAGCAACAAAATAATAGAAATGCCAATACGCATAAATGCCAAAGCTCTTAAATCAAAGCTATAACTTTGAAATAGGTAATGGCTGATACGTTGAATGGTTCGATTTTTTAATTCCACTTTTTAATTTATGACGAGTGTTTCAATTCACAATTATCTCTTTTAATAAATTTCTGTTTTGAATGTATAAAAAAAAAGCATCCGTTAAACGAATGCTTTGCAGTGCTTTTTTCTTATAATTATAAACAACCAACTTGGCCAGAAATGGTTACGATAGGAGTTGTTGTTGAAAGTTGCATACATGGAATACTTGCGAAACTTGCTGTTATACCTGTACCTGATGTGGTTACTGTAACTGTTCCAGAGTTAGAAAACCAAACACTTCCTGTTGGCTGACCTGGAGGATTTGTTACTGTGACGATGCATTTATCTGGACCACTACTTAATAAAGTACTTGAATTCACTATCTGATAAGTTCCAGCTGTTGGAGTCACTGAGAAGCAAACTGAAATGGTTGTACCTGTGCTACTATTTGTAATGCTCAAACAGGTTTGTCCTGCAATACAATTGGTACTCATCCATGAACCAACGGTCCCAATCCCTGTCATACTTGAGTTTTGCATAGCTACAGATGTTGTTACAACAGTTCCAGTTGTAGTCACATTGGTTATATTTGGATTGTTTCCAGTGCCATTTGCAGCCTCGTCTTTATAGGTTGGAGAAATACTTTCATCTGTTTTTTTCTGGCAAGAAAACAACACAATACTTAACACTATAAATACTGTTAAAGAAGATAAAATGATTTTTTTCATATTTAATAATATTGGTTAATTCAAATGTATCGTTTTAATATTTATTTACCAAATGCGCTCAATAGTAAAAAGTTTAATTAATAAAAAGTTTTCTCCTCATTAACCATTTTTTTTATCAATGGACAAGTTCTATATCGGTCTTCTTCATACAGATTATATAAATCTTGTAAAGTGTTTTTTACGTTTGATAATCCAATTTCATCAGCCCAAATTAATAAGCCTTTTGGATAATTTACTCCTTTTGTCATAGCTAAATCAATATCTTTCACACTTGCAATTCCTAAGTTTGCAGTATCGCAGGCTTCATTAATGAGCATGCAAATAATTCTATTAAAAATAGATCGACCTAGAACTTCATCTTTTTTTGGCAACACAGGTTCAGCATCCTCACTGTAATCATAAAATCCTTTACCAGTTTTCTTTCCTAAAAATTTCGCTTCAAGTAATCGTTTTTGAGATAAGGATGGTTTGAAACGTGGATCAAAATAAAACTGTGTCCAAACAGTTTCAGTAACCACATAATTTACATCATGCCCAATTAAATCCATTAATTCAAATGGTCCCATCTTAAAACCTCCAAATTCTTTCATAGCCCAATCAATGGTTGCAATGTCTGCAATTTGTTCTTCGTATATGCGTAACGCTTCGCTATAAAAAGGTCTAGCTACTCTATTCACAATAAAACCAGGTGTGTCCTTTGCCATCACAGGAATTTTTCCCCAAGAAGAAATCAGAGTTTGGCAAGCTTCAGCAACATTCTTATGGGTAGCGATTCCTGGAATTATTTCTACCAAGGGCATTAATGTAGCCGGATTAAAAAAATGAATACCTAAAACTCTTCCTGGTAATTCACACGCCGCTCCAATC
>JBILCJ010000112.1:0-7260 GCA_044353195.1 Bacteroidia bacterium
TTAAAATTTATAACCAACTGTTGCGTGAATAAAATGGCTGGTTGTATATAAACTAGAAGGAGTAAAACTATCATTGAAATAAAAAGGTGATAACCCATATCTGACTTGAACTTCAGCAAAAAAAGCTCTGTAATCTAAAGGTATGTTTTTTTGAATTCCAAATCCGGCGCTAAAAAATGAACTGTTTACAGGATTAAATGCAGGCGATTTAAATGTAATTTTTTGGTTCGCACTAATTAGTTCGTTACCGTTGTAATCTACTTTTAAACGACTTGCAACCATCCATCTGTAACAATATCCAGCAAATATATAGGACGAATATATTTTATTTGTTTCTTTTTGGAATGAGTGCTTTAGTAGGATTGGAAAATCAATTTCATGTAGAGTTAAATTATATTTATAATTCATGCTTCCGTTATACAGTTTTAAACTGTCGCTATAAAAATAATAGGAGTTAAAACTAAGTCCATGTAACATGTATTCTGCTCCGATCATTAAAAATTCGCGGTTGGTTTTATCTAGTCTAAATTCTTCGCGAACGGAAATGCAAAATGATTTTTTCTGCTGTGTATTTTTTGTATGATTTTTATTGGGTTTGTATAAACCAATCAAAGGAGAAATACCAATTCGTGTTTTCACTAATGGATTTTTTCGTTTGTTTCTTAATTTTATTCCGCCATCCTCTTGCGAAAAACCTTGAAAACATTGAAAGCTCAAGGAAATTAATAAAATACTAAACACTTTAAATTTCCCCATTTTGTTACATTTTAGGGGCTTTGTATAATGGAACCGTGCTGCAAGGTTCGCCAAACATAATTGATTTAGCGTGAGGTTTTAAAAATGAGGTCAGTTGAAGATAGGCATGTTTTGGAATAGGTAAGTTTCCACATCCTTTTATAACGATTCTTTGATTCGTGTAGATTTCAGGATTCATATGAGTAATGACCTCATCAAACAAAATGGCTTCTAATGTTTCTAGGTTTCCAAACACAACTTTTTTTGCAATTCCTTCTAAAGCAATTGTTATGAGCATGTAGGCCCATGTTGGCACAATAGCGTCGTTTGAGCATGTTAGTGCAACGTAACAATCTTGATATTGATGCCAATCATTTGACTTAATAAATTCGCGAAAATCTTTTTCTTTTAAAACAAATTCATGAAATAATAATGGTTTAATATCAAATAAGATGCGTGGTCCTTTTGGATAATAGGTTTCTAAATCAATAGTTATTAAGCCACTGTTTGCTACTTTATTGATTATTTCGTTTTCCATAAGGTTTAAACTACATAAATCCAAGTTCGAGTTGTGCTACTTCTGTCATCATGTCTTTCGTCCATGTTGGCTCAAAAGTTAATTTTAACTCCGTGGAATTAATGTTTGGAAGTAATTTTAATTTATTTTCAATTTCTGCAGGAAGCGTTTCTGCAACCGGGCAATTGGGAGATGTTAAAGTCATGGTTATTTTTAAATGATGTTCGTCATTTAAGTCTAATTCATAGATTAAGCCAAGTTCCCAAACATCAACGGGTATTTCTGGGTCATAACACGTTTTGATTTCGTCAATGACTCTTTGCATTAATTCAGTATTCTTTGTAATGATAATTGCTCCCATTTTTTTAGAATCTATACCCTTTAAATGTTTTTGTAAACTCAGCGTCCTCAATTTTTGGATTCACTTGTAAGAAATGGTAATCGTATTGTTCATACAGTCCTTTATCATCCGACACTTTTACACCAACTGGTAAAAAATATAATTGATCAACATAAAGTGTTACGTCTTTTGCATAAGCATTCGGCACTTTTAAAGTTTGTCCTTTTTTTAAGATGTCAAAAAAATCATTGAGCTTAGGATTTAATTCTAAAATCATGTATTCGCTGATGTGCAACTTACGAGCTATACTTGTCAGGTTTTCTAAATCACCAACGGTATATGTTTCATATCCAAAATCTTTATTATTGATGTTGATTTTATAGCAAGATCTGTTGTTATAATATTCTTTAGCTTCAAGTTTAAAATAGTCATCAAAATTATTACCAACCCTTTTTACCATAAAGGCTACAATACTTCCGAAATAATCAAATCCCATATCATTTAAATTATGATGTTGATCCTGTCTCATTAATGAGCCTAATGGATCTAAACTTAAATTGAAATAAGGGAATGAATTTGGTTTTACATAGGCTTTATTGTTATTCCATCCTTGAACCCAAAGTAATTCGATACCTTTTATGTATAAATATATTTTTCGGGGGTGGCGATTTAATTTTACAGCAGATTCGTAATGATTCATGCCTTTTTTGCCACGTTCTGTAATTTTTAGATTGTATTTAAAACGTTCAGCATCATTGATTGATTTGAGCATTTTAGTAACAATTTCTTTTGCAGTTAATTCAGCTCTTTGAGCATCTAGTGAATTATTAAATAAAATGAAAACAGCAATGAATATGCTTTTATAATATATAGGTCTTAACATAGACCGTAAATTTAAAACATTCTTTACAATTATTTCCATAAATTGTTAATTATTTGGTTATTAATAAATTAGTTGTATTCTTTTCTTTTTTCTTACATTTACCTTAAACTCGATTTAAAATATCCTATATTTACCAACTGATAGATGTTTAAATACAATCAAATAACACAACTTATTTCAGAGCTTTTGTATAAGCATGATTGCGTTATTGTGCCCAATTTGGGAGGTTTTGTTGCACAGCATTATTCATCGCATTTTTCCTCTGGGAGTAGCTTATTGCTTCCTCCAACAAAACAAATTTTATTTAATAAAAATCTTAAACATAACGATGGTTTATTGGTGTCGGCTTATGCAGATAAATTTTTGGTAGATTATAACGATGCCGTTTCCCAGCTTGAAGATTACAAGGCTTATATCGTTTCATTATTGGAAGTTAAAAAACGTTTCGAATTAGCTCAATTAGGTTTATTGTATATTGATAGTGATCTAGAAATGCGTTTTGAAGCCAAAGTAGATGTTAATTTTTTAATTGATTCGTTTGGATTTGAACCAGTTATTGCAAATGAAGTTGAACAAATTAGTGAACCTCGTATTTTAAAAACTTCGTTTGAAGACAGGCAAGCAATTTCATTGCCGATTCAATCTAAAAAATATAATGTAAAAAAAATGGCTTTACTTGCCATTGGAATTCCTTTAACAATGGTGTTGTTAGTTTTCGCTGCCAATTCAAAGCCATTACAGCCGATTGTGCAATCATCATTAAACCCTTTTCATACGGTTGAAAAAACGTATGTTCCTAACCAAACATTTAATACACCTTCATTTTACTTGGATAAAATAGAGGTAGAACCTCTAATTTCTGATAGCAATGGAAATGCAAATTTTAGATTGAGTGAAGATGGTCAAGTATTAGTTGCTAAAATTGATAAAGTTGAGGTTGTTACTAATTCAGTTACCCTTGCAGAGTCTAACAGTTCAATTCAAATTGACGCGACGTATCAGGTGGTAGTAGGATGTTTTGGTGTAAAAGAGAATGCCGAACGCTTAATTAATGAATTGCATGATAAACAAATAATGGCAGCAATAAGCGGTATTAATTCGAATGGATTGTATGTTGTGAGTTGTGGTGGGTTCAGCGAAAAATCTAACGCAAATCAGCTTGTAAGTTCTTTAAAAAATGAATTCCCAAATGCTTGGGTTATGACAAAATAATTTTAGTTTTGTTACTTAGTTTATCTATTTTCAATAGTTTATTTTTTTAAAAATTCTTTCTCCATCATGAATTTTAAATGGTTCTTATTTTTATATTTTTGCTTTCAGCTTTCCATACATGCTCAAAGTGATTCTACAAAAAGTTACAATGCAAAGGAGGAAATTGCATTTGATGGTAAGCGCTATCGCGTGTATAATAATTGGTTAAGCGTAGGTCCGGGTGTTGGCTATAATTCTAATTGGCCAAAAGATGAAAAAAATATGGCAGTTGATTTTTCTTTTCATATTCAGGAACATTACTTTAGGGCAGGAACTTTTATGAGTGGCGTTGATTTTTATGCAGCCAATAATTATAATTTTCATTTGCAATATGGTATCCGAAAAGAAACAACGAAGTATAATTTATCAGCTTTTTTAGGACCTTCTTATTCTTATTTCAAGCGCCCACTTAAAGACTCTACAGAGTTTGGTTTAAATACGATATTAAGTACCGTTTACAAAGAGTTTGGAGCCTATGCTTGCGTTGAGGCTATTTATAAAATCAAGTACGATGTTGGTATAGGCGGACAAGTTTTTTGCGATATAAATAAAACGCAGATGGTTTATGGAGTTAGAATGGTTGTTTATTTTTCGAGTGCGTTTAGAGGTGTAAAATATGGACGTACCATTCATGGAAAATAAACAAACTCATTTTGATTTTTTAATTATTGGGCAAGGCATTGCAGGAAGTACATTAGCTCTAACACTTATCGAAAAAGGTTATTCGGTCTGCGTGATTGATAAACCATCATTGTCAACCTGTTCTTCTGTTGCAGCAGGAATTTGGAATCCAGTAGTGTTTAAGCGTTTAGTGAAAAGTTGGAAAGCGGATCAAGTCCTTCCTTATTTAGTTCAGTTTTATGAGCGTTATGAATCTCAATTTAAATGCAGCTTAATTACTAAGCGGCAAATTTTAAAACCTTTTTCTGAAACACAAGAATCCGAACTTTGGTTAAAAAAATCAACGTTTGAAAATCAGTATTTGCAACCAGCTATTTTTTCGGATTATCAATTACAGGCGAATCAAACGATAAATTCTTATTCGATGGTTTTAGAGGCTGGGAATTTGGTTGTAACAGAGTTTTTAAATCAAACAAGAAAATACATTTCATCAAAGTATACTTATTTTGAAGAGGTATTTTCACACAGTGATTTAACGCATTCACCAAGTCAAGTTAGTTATAAACATCTTAGTGCAAATCATCTTGTTTTTTGCGAAGGGCATTTGGTATCTAAAAATTCTTTTTTTGATTGGGTTCCAACAAAACCTGCTAAAGGAGAAGTTATAACAATTGCATGTGATGATTTAAACTTGGATTTAAATATTTTAAATAAAGGAATTTTTATTTTGCCATTAGGAAATTCAATTTATAAAGTGGGCGCTACCTACGAATGGAAAAATTTAACTGATGATCCTTCACCAGAAGGTTTGATGGAATTAGAAACAAAATTAAGAATGCTTATCACTTCGCCATTTAAAGTTATGAATCATGAAGCGGGTATTAGGCCATCAGTGATAGATAGAAGGCCAGTTATAGGAAGCCATCCTACATTTAAAAACATACATGTGTTTAATGGATTTGGAACCAAGGCAGTTATGTTAGCACCTTATTATGCCAATCAATTTGCCAATCAATTTCAACAAAAGGAGGATTTGGACGATGAGGTAAATGTATCTCGTTTCTATTAATCCATGCAATTCTTTTGTTTTAAATAATTTTTTGATACCAATAAAATAATTTAAATTGGCTCTAAGTTTTATGCAATCAACATCTCATAAATTAAAAATAATTGGCCGAAGAGAATTCGTTGGGTTTCCTTTATTAAATATGAATCAGTTAATTGCTAAAATTGATACGGGTGCTTATTCTAATGCGATTCATTGCACATATATTGAATTGAAAAAAGATCAGTTGTTTGTTAAGTTTTTAAATGATGAGATTCATATTTTTTCAGACTTTGCACAAAAAAAAATAAAAAACTCTTCTGGTGAAATGGAAGAACGATTTATTATTCAAACGACCATTCATATTGGCGGAAAAAAAATAAACACACGCATGTCTTTAACAGATAGAGGAAACATGAGGTATCCCATTCTAATTGGAAGACGATTATTGAAAAGAAAATTTTTAGTCGATGTTAATTTAATTTTTACAAACGGTTTATAAATAAAAAAAGTTAGAATGAAAATAGCGATATTATCACGTAATAAAAACTTGTATTCAACCAAACGATTACAAGAAGCGGCAGAACAAAGAGGACATGAAGTTGTCGTTTTAGACCACATGAAGTGTGTATTAGTTATTGAACAAAGTCGTCCTCACATTTATTATAATGGAAAAGAAGTGCATGGTATTAATGCGGTAATCCCTAGAATAGGCGCAAGTGCTACTTTTTATGGTTCAGCTGTTGTTCGTCAGTTTGAAATGATGAAAATATTCACAGCGGTTGAATCACAAGCTTTAGTGCGTTCTCGCGATAAACTCCGAAGTTTACAAATATTGGCAAGAGCAGGAATAGGGATGCCAAAAACTGCATTTGCTAATGAACCAAGAGATATTGAATCTGTTATTCAAAGTATTGGAGGAGCACCTTGCGTTGTTAAATTATTAGAAGGTACACAAGGTATTGGTGTTATTTTAGCTGAGAACGATAAGGCTGCAAAATCAGTAATGGAAGCCTTTTTAAAAATTGATGCAAACATGTTGGTTCAGGAATATATCAAGGAATCTAAAGGAGCCGACATTCGTGTGTTTGTGGTAGACGGACAAATTGTTGGTGCGATGAAAAGACAAGCTAAGGATGGAGAGTTTAGGAGTAATTTGCATCGAGGTGGCACGGCATCAATTATTCAATTAACTGCCGAGGAAAGAGCAACAGCCATAAAGTCTGCAAAAAAATTAGGCTTAGGAATTGCAGGTGTCGATTTATTACAAAGCGATAGAGGGCCCTTAGTTATGGAGGTAAATTCTTCGCCTGGTTTGGAAGGTATTGAAGGTGCAACTGGGTTAGACATTGCAGGAAAAATAATTGAATATGTGGAACGTAATGAATTTAATATTCCAGGTCAATAATCATAATGGAAGATTTTGTCATTAATTCGCAAGTAATTCGAGCTGGAGAACATAAACAAATTATTCTTAATTCGTATGAATTACATACCAAAACAAAAATTGAAATTCCTGTTTTTGTTTTTAGAAGCAATAAACCAGGACCAACCGTTTTATTTTCTGCAGGTATGCATGGAGAAGAAACGAACGGTATTGAGATTATTAGAAAATTAATTGCACGCGAAGATTTAAAAAAACTTAATTGTGGAAATGTCATCGCCATTCCTGTTATCAATAGTATTTCTTTTTTATATGGTAGTAGAGATTTGCCTGACGGACGAGATTTGAATCGCTGTTTTCCAGGAAATAAAAATGGATCTTTTGGTAGCAGAATCGCCTACGATTTGATGAAACAAATTATTCCTTTAATTGATTTTGGTGTTGATTTTCACACAGGCGGTGCCAAGATAAGTAATTCACCACA
>JBILCJ010000113.1:0-7241 GCA_044353195.1 Bacteroidia bacterium
TAAAGCTGCCTTGATACAAATCGTACAAATAAGTTCTAACAGAATCAGGTGCTAGTTGACTACCCGAATTGGCTGAATACCTACTTTCACAAACACCAACAATCGCCATATCAATGTCTGATAAATCAGGAAAATTACCATTCTTAGTGTACGCGTTTATTATTCCCCCTAATTTATTTTCATAATTTGAATTTTCTACAAATTCAATGGATTGAAAAAAATGCTGAATATCACTCATCGTCTTTAATAATTTATAATATGCTAAATATTATCATATTTATGTTTCATATGTAAGGTAATTTATTTATCTTTTCAACAATTTTCAACAAGTAATTAATGCTTTTAATTAATCACTACATTTAACACGGATGTTAGACACCAAATGCATATACAATGGTCATTTAATTAGCATGTATGAACCTGCTATTAGTTTTTCTAATCGTGCGTTTAGATATGGAGATTCTGTATTTGAAAGTATTAGATTGATGAAGGGAAAAATAATGCTTCTTCCACTGCATATTCAACGATTGAAATTGGCGATGACTTCCTTACGCATGAATATTCCTGGGGAGTTTTCGACAACTAATATTGAACATTTGATTTATGAATTAATAAAAGAAAACACTATTACTACTGATGCTCGAATTCGTTTAACTGTTTTTAGAAATGATGGTGGATTCTACACACCAGAAACAAATGATATTTCATTTTTAATTGAAGTTGAAAAAATGGAAGCCGTTGGATATACATTAAATCAAAAAGGATTGTGGGTTGATTTATACGCAGAAATTAAAAAACCAATTTCAAAAATATCAAGTATTAAAACAGGTAGTGCCTTAATATATATTATGGCTGGTATAACAAAAAATTCATTAAAGTTAGACGATTGCTTATTAGTGAATGATAATGGCCATATTATTGAAAGTATAAATTCAAATATTTTTGTTGTAAAGAACGGCGCAGTATATACTTCGCCAATTGCAGATGGTTGCATTGATGGCGTGATGAGAAAACATATTTTAGCTATTGCAAGTGAAAATAGAATTTTAACGTTCGAAAAAAGTTTAACGGTTCATACATTAGCAGATGCCGACGAAGTTTTTTTAACCAACGCTATCAGTGGCATTCAATGGGTTGGACAATTTAAAAACCAATTCTACACCAATAAAATGTCGGTGTTTTTTAATGAGAAATTAAACGAAACAAGAATTTAATTGATATGATTGAAAACTATTATAAAATAGTAGAAGAAGCTATTTTAGCTTTAGGAATACCAGCAGAATTATCACGAGGCCCACAGATAGGACAATGGAATTTAAAAAAAGGTAAATTTGATATTTTAATCGATGTATGGGAACAAGAAAAAAATTATTTGTTCCAAATAGTCGCTCCTATATGCGCTATTCCTGACGATAATAGAGAAGCCTTTTATTTGCATTTATTAAATAAAAACTACGGTATGAGTTCCATGGCTTATGCCATTATGGAAGATTCTGTTTTTGTAAAATACACAAGCGAGGCAAATTCTTTAACTCAAGAAATAATTCTAAATCTTTTAACTAAAGTCGCATTTTACGCCGAACAAAGCGATTTTGTTCCTACTGAAATTTAAACCATGCAGAAAATCCTATTTGTTTGCTTAGGCAATATCTGCCGTTCACCATTGGCCGAAGGAATTATGCTAAAATTAATTTCTGATAAAAATTTATCTATTGAAATTGATTCAGCAGGAACATCAAACTTTCACGTAGGTGAAACACCAGATTATAGAACAGTATTAAATGCAAAAAAACATGACGTTGATTTAACACCATTAAAAGCCAGACAATTTTCTGAAAAAGATTTTGAAGACTTTGATAGCATTTATGTGATGGATAAAAGCAACATGACTAATGTATTGGCGCTTGCAAAAAACGAAGAGCAAGAACAAAAAGTTGAATTGTTTTTAAACACTCTTTTCCCAAATCAAAATATGGAAGTTCCAGACCCGTACTTCGGCGGTGAAGAAGGTTTTGAACATGTGTTTAATCTCGTTTATTCTACTTGCGAGAAAATGATTGAAAAATATAGTAACTAAAAGCTATTAGCTATAGTTGCGTATCGAAAAAAGATATAGTTCCTATTACTTAAGTAATTAAATTTCAAAAAAAATGACAGACGAAAACAAAATAGAAAATAAAAATCCATTCCCTTTTAATAATCTTCTATTAATAAAAGGCATTGCAACTGGCAATAATAGTTTGGGGTATTATCTATTAGGGATTACGGCTGCCATTTTAGGTTATGTGGTCTGTCAATCTATCATAATTTTTCCACTTATAACAAAAGCAACTAATAACGGCGTTGGCATGGAAACCATTTTAAGTAATCCAAATATTTTATTTAATCCAGAAGCAGTTGGTATAAATCGATCATTATTACTAGCACTCATGATGAGTATGTTCGCATGCACGCTATTATTTTTTTATTTAACAGTACGATTTTTCCAAAAGAAAACATTAAGTTCAATTACAACGGGATTTGAAAAAATTAGATGGAATCGATACTTTTTTTCATTTAGTATTTGGGGCAGCTTAATTATTCTATTAACAGTAGGCTCTTACTTCTTATCACCCGAAACGCTTGAATTGAAATTTGATTTTACTAAATTTAGTTTACTATTGATTGTTTCCATTATTTTTATTCCTATTCAAACAGCAACGGAAGAACTCTTATTTAGAGGGTATTTAATGCAAGGATTTGGCATAGCATTTAAAAATGGCATACTACCACTCATAATTACATCTGTTTTGTTTGGATTAATGCACGGCACAAATCCAGAGGTTAAAACTCATGGCTTGCTTGTGATGATGCCATATTATATATTGTTTGGTGCATTCCTAGGAATACTAACCTTACTGGATGAAGGCTCTGAATTAGCGATGGGAATTCATTGTGCTAATAATTTAATTTCAGCATTACTCATTTCCTCAAAAAACTCAGTATTACAAACCGATGCCATTTTTTTTACAAGCGTTGAAAACCCGTTAATTGAATTTTTATCATGGATTATCATGGCTCTCATTTGTTTTTTTATTTTATTTAAAAAATACAAACTTTCAAATTGGAAATTAATTCTAAAATAATCGTAACGAATATTGTTTGCCTTTAGCGAAAATGATAAAATCAAAAAAAGATTTATACTGGATTTGTCAATTATGTGGTTGGTTTTTTTACACAGCTATTAATTTATTTTTTTTTAAACTTAGCTATAAAACAAACGTTGTAGACATTGTTGCCTTTTTACTATGGTTTCCCTTAGGCATTAGCATCAGCCACTTTTACAAACAGACGATTATTAAATTAAACATCTTAAAAAATAAAATAATTTATCAAGTCCCATTTATTTTATTCGCCACGTTTATAATGGCTTTTGTGTTTTTTATTTTCAACGTAGTTTTCATGAACGTGTTTGGAAATACAAACTACGAATTAAATTTTGTAGCATCCACCTCTAAAATATTGAGTTTGATGCTCATCTTTATTATTTGGTCTTTTATTTATTTTGGATTTCATTATTTTGATAATTACAAAAAAACAGAAATTCAAAATTTAAAATTAAAAGCAAATAAAAATGAAATAGAATTAAATACATTAAAATCACAGTTAAATCCTCACTTCATGTTTAATAGCTTGAATAGCATTCGAGCATTAATAAATGAAGATCCTGACAAAGCAAAACATGCTATCACTCAACTATCAAATATCTTGAGAAACACATTGATGATGCACAAACATAAATTTATTTTATTTGAAGAAGAAATCAAATTAGTAAATGATTATTTGGCCTTAGAAAAAATACGATTTGAAGAACGCTTAACTTATCATATCGACATTGATCCGCGAACACTTTTTTTATCAATCCCTCCGATGATGATACAAACATTAGTTGAAAACGCTATTAAACACGGTATTAATAGTTCTGTTGATGGTGGAACTGTTTTGATAAAATCTACTTTAAACGAAAAAAAATTCAATATTGAAATTAAAAACACGGGGCAACTAGTTAACAAAGAAAAAAGTGATGTCAAAATAGGTATAGAAAATACAAATAACCGATTGCATATTTTATATGGCGATAAGGCAACATTTAGTTTAAAAAATGCCGATGATAATCATGTCATCAGTGAATTAAACATTACTATTTCATAGTTTAAAAAATAGCATGCTAGTTACAATTCATGATAATCGGTAAATCTAGCTGATTAGAATATAATGAGAGCTCAATAAGATATTTATCTTTGTAATAGCTTTTTTTTAACCACAAAAATTACAATTAAAAGTATGAGAGCAATTATAATTGACGATGAACGACTCGCTCGACAAGAATTAAAAAATTTATTATCAAGTCATAAAGACATTGAAATTGTTGCTGAATGCAATAATGCTCAATCAGCTAAAGAAAAAATTGCGGAATTAAACCCAGATGTCATATTTCTTGACATGCAAATGCCAGGTAAAAATGGCTTAGAGCTCATTGAGGAAGTTTCTGCGTTACCAGATGTGGTATTTGTAACAGCTCATGATGAGTATGCGATTAAAGCCTTTGAAGTAAATGCTTTTGATTATTTATTAAAACCTGTTTCGCCAGAACGATTAGCCGAAACCATCAGAAAATTAACGATTAAGGATAACACTGATAAAAAAGAAAATACAAGTCCTTTATCTGAAATCGATCGTGTATTTATTAAAGACGGAGAAAAAACATGGTTTGTGAAATTGAGTCAAATTCGTTTATTTGAAAGTGAAGGAAATTATGTAAGAGTTTATTTTGAAACATTTAGACCGCTCATACTAAGAAGTTTAAATAGCTTAGAAGAACGACTCAATGACAAACATTTTTTTAGAGCAAGCAGGAAGCACATCATTAATTTAAGTTGGGTTGAAAGTATTGAAACATGGTTTAATGGTGGGCTAATGGTTAAATTAAAAGATGGACAGCAAATAGAAATATCTCGGCGACAAGCGGTTAAACTAAAAGATATGATGAGTCTTTAGCATTTGTTTTTCATCTATATTCTGGCATATTAATAGTAATTTATTACTTTCGTAAAATAATTAACACCAAACAATGAACCCAATAGAAGATTTTAACCTAGATGATTTGCCTGAAGAATTAAAAGGTGATATTGTTCCTGAAATAGATCCAGAAAAATTATTTGACGAAAAAGAATATGCGACTTTAATTATCGGAAATGAAGATGGCAGTAAAAAAGACATCCTAAATGCTGATTTAATTACAGTATTGATTAGTGAAAAAACATCTCGAGAAGAAAAAGATGAAGCACTTGTTTTATTGAAAACAAATCAAGCAAAAGATATGTTGCTAAAGGCAATTTCTAAAACAAAAAATACAAAACAAAAATCAACGATTATTGCAGCATGCTGGGAAACTGGATTAGATTTTAGCAAAGAATATCTCACTTTCATTGAATTAATTTGTTCATCAGATTTTAATGTATCTTTTGAAGCTTTCACCGTTATAACAGAGATGGAAAATGAAGTTGACAAAGAAACATTAATGAAAGCAAATGCTATTTTAAAACCTCATTGCGAAAAAAACAACCTGGCTAAGGAATTATCAGATATGATTACAACTAACATAAACGCATCATAACTTTGAACAAAAAACTAAATACATTTCTCCTTATTTTTTTAGTTTACTCTAGTGTATCATGCGCTTTTGCTCAAACAACTTCAGATTTAAAAACCATTACGATTAAAAAAGAAGCAACATTAGTAAAAGCAGCATTTGATGAAGCTGAATACAAAGTCATCGCATTTGACCGATTCGGTAATCCACATGAGAGTGCAGTTAAATCATTTGTGATTTTTTACAAAGAAAAAAACAATGCTTACGAAAAAAAAATAACTGGAAATGTTTTTACGGAAGAGGTAATAAACTACCTCACTAAAAAAAGAAAAACAGCGACAAAAATTTGCATATCATCCATAATAGCAGAATCTCGTGATGGGCATTTAGAAGAACTGCCAAGCCTTTGTGATATTGTCATTTTTCCAGATTGCAAGAAAGTGAAAAAATCATAAAATCCTCTAAAACTTTAGCTAAAACCTAAGTCAAATTGATAAATTAAATTATCTTTGTTTCGCTTTGAAAAAAAATCTATTATATATGTGCCTAGTTGCAGTAATTGCAATGCAAAGTTGTGATGGATATAATAAACTACTAAAAAGTTCGAATTACGAATTGAAGCTAGAGAAAGCTGATGATTATTACAAAAAAGCCAATTACATTAAAGCAACTGCTTTGTATGAAGAATTAATTCCTGTTTATAAAGGAACAGATAAAGCAGAAGCGATTTATTATTATTATTCGTATTGCAACTATTACCAAGGCGACTACAGTTTATCTCAATTTCACTTTAAGAATTATTATAAAAACTTTCCTTCTGGCAAACATGCTGAAGAATGTTTATTTATGAACGCTTACTGTTATTATTTAAATTCTCCGGGCTACACGCTCGACCAAACAGACACAAAAAATGCCATGGCGGAATTACAATACTTTATTGATCAATTTCCTGAAAGCGCTAGAATTGATTCTTGCAACAAAATATACGACTTATTAAGAGGTAAACTTGAGCGGAAAGAATACGATATTACTAATCAATATTTTCATATTGGTGATTATAAAGCGACCATTGCCAATACAAAAAATTTTATAACTGAATTTCCAGAATCTCCAAAAGTGGACGAATTAATGTACTTGTCAATCCATTCATATTATCTTTTAGCTGTTAACAGTCTGGAATCCAAAAAGTTAGAAAGATTAAATTTAGCTATGGAAAGTTATTTAAAATTAGTAGATTTGTACCCTAAAAGTAACTTTTTAGTGAAAGCGGAAAGCATTTACCAAAGTTGCGAAAAAATGAAAAACAACATTAATAAACAATAAGATGGATTTTAAAAAAACTAATGCCGACCAAAGCACTGTAACACGCGACATCAGAAACTTTGATGCGCCAACAGGAAATATTTATGAATCAATTTCAATTATTTCAAAACGTGCTAATCAAATTAGTTCAGAAATGAAAGAAGAATTATCTGCTAAATTAGCTGACTTTGCTAGTAATTCTGATAACTTAGAAGAGATTTTTGAAAACAGAGAACAAATTGAAGTTTCTAAATATTACGAAAAATTGCCTAAACCAGCATTGATTTCTATCAATGAATTTTTAGAA
>JBILCJ010000015.1:0-21342 GCA_044353195.1 Bacteroidia bacterium
TATTAATTATCACAATATTATGACTATCATTTTCGCTTTCATGCTCCACATTAAAGTTATTTGCCTTTAATTGTCCCATTAATACTTCACTATCTACTATATTTTTACTGCAACCTAATGTTACTACATTGACGCTGTTTTTTTTGAGAGTTTTTGTTTTCATTGTTTGCAAAGATACCAATTTAGGTACAATAAATGTCTCTAATGGCGATTGTTTTTTATTTAGACTAATTTGTATAAACTTGTAAGATGGAATTTGACAATCTTCATCACACTATGCAGGAAGAAAACATGCTACGTGTTATAGCTTTTGGACTTGGAATTATTTTTATACTATTAGGATTACTTTTTCGTTTTATAATAAAATATGCACTATTTAAAGGTATAGCAATTTCTTTTTTTATTGGTGGTATTGTTTTAATTAGTATTGGATTAAATTATTATACAGTGTTATTTCACCATGTTTTGTCGGTAGTTTCGATTGTCTCGCTGGTATTTGGTTTTTTGTTGGTGGTAAAAACAAAAAATACGGCTTCTCAATTTTGGAAAGGCCTAGGAATTGGAATAATGATTCAGGCTGTAATTGTAATGTGTTTTAGTATCACAAATTTAATAAAAGTAGAAAAGGACCTAAAATTAAAAAGTAGAATAGAAATCAAATCCAATTAGAATTTAGCTCTAACTTTTCTAGATTTACCTGGCCTACCAAAGAAACCTCCGGTTGTGCTTTTATAATATCCTTTATAAAAGCTGGGTTTACCTCTTAAAACATAACTATAACTTATATTTAAGGTCATATAAGAATCTCTATGTTTATTATTTCCTCTCAAATTGGTTGGATTTTCAACTGGATTATAACCAAAGTTCTTAGCAAAACCTGGATCTAGATCTGTTAATTCTACAGTTCTATTTGATAATGCAAGTCCTGTTGGCGTTAAAGTTGAAGGATCAGCCCATCCTGCGTGAATGTCATCTAAATAATCTGTAAACGTCGTTCTGAAATTATATTCAAAACCTATGCGGTGCTTCTTTTTAAATGTGAAATAAAAGCCAACACCTACAGGCACATTTAATACAAAGGCTTTATACTTTACACCTTCTGTTTGTAATGGTCTCAAGTTTACCCAACTCCCATTATAAAGTGCTTTAGGATTTGAGTAAACACAACCAACTCCCCCAAATACGTATGCTCTAAAACTTGTTGCGTTGAAATAGGTGTTACCAATATCGTTATCTTCAAAAAAGAAAAATTCGCTTGTAGCTCCTAAGTCAATCAAATCATTTCTAAAACTCAGGTTACGTGCATTTCGAGCTGGGTTAGATGATAATTTATCGTCACCTTCAATACGTAAATAATCTAAAGATGCTTTTAAAGAAATCCTCGGCATCCAACGAAATCTGACAAAACCACCGGCGTTCCATCTTGTTTTAGACATTTTGATGTCGGCTATAAAATCCCGTCTAGTTTTTTCTTTACCACCAATATCACCCAAATAGTTAGATACACCCAAAGCTATTCCAAAATCCACACGTCTTTGTGCAGAAACAGAAAGTGTTAGGCAAATAAAGATAAATATGGCAATAAAGTTTTTCAAATTCAATAATTCAGTAATAAACAAAAATACTAAAAAATATTTTACTTTTACTTCAAAACAATTTAATTATGCTAATTAACAAATTATTTAATATTCAGTTTCCAATAGTACAAGGCGGCATGATTTGGTGCAGCGGTTGGGAATTAGCATCAGCTGTTTCCAATGCTGGTGGATTAGGATTAATTGGCTCTGGCTCTATGTATCCAGAAATTTTGCGCAATCATATCCAAAAATGTAAACAAGCTACCGATAAACCATTTGGAGTAAATGTGCCTTTGCTTTATCCAAATATTGAAGAGCATATTAAAATAATTATTGAAGAAGGAGTGAAGATTGTTTTTACTTCAGCTGGCAATCCAAAAACTTGGACACAACATCTAAAACAGCATGGGATTGCTGTAGTACATGTAGTTGCTAATGTTAAATTCGCCTTGAAATGTGAAGAAGCTGGTGTGGATGCTATTGTTGCAGAAGGTTTTGAAGCTGGTGGACATAACGGAAGAGAGGAAACGACTACGATGGCTCTTATTCCTCAAATAAAGAAATCGATTAACATTCCAATTATTGCTGCTGGAGGTATTTCCTCTGGTCAATCGATGGCTGCAGCAATCGCTTTAGGTGCAAATGGTGTTCAAGTTGGAAGTAGATTTGTTACGACTCATGAATCTAGTGCACATATTAATTTTAAAAATGCCATTTTAAATTCCCTCGAAGGCGATACTAAATTATCTTTAAAACAATTAACTCCCGTTCGCCTATTAAAAAATGAATTTTCATTGCAAGTAAATGAATTAGAAAATCAAGGCGCAAGTATTGAAGAATTAACAAATTTGCTTGGCCGTGGTCGAGCAAAGAAAGGAATGTTTGAAGGAGATTTAGTCAATGGCGAACTTGAAATTGGACAAATAGCAAGTCAATTAAAATCTTTACAAAGTGCTAAGGAAGTGATTGATGATATGGTGAATGAATACAACCGTACCATAAAAAAAATGCAGAATCAACTTATTTAATCAGGTTTGATACAACTCAATAAGGCTAATTCGTATCCAAGTAATCCGAACCCACTGATACTTCCTTCGCAATGTTTGCCGAGGTATGAAACATGTCTAAAATCTTCTCGTGAAAATATATTGCTAATGTGAACTTCTATCACAGGTGTTTTGATGCCAGATACCGCATCTGCAATGGCTAAAGAGGTGTGGGTATATGCGCCTGCATTTAATATAATGGCATCATAGGTAAAACCAAGTTCTTGTAATTTATTTATTAATTCACCTTCTACATTACTCTGAAAATAGGTTAAATGATGCAACGAATATTTTTTAGTTAAGGCGTCGAAAAAATGATCAAACGTTTGCTCACCGTAAATTTCTGTTTCTCTTATTCCTAAAAGATTTAAATTTGGACCGTTGATTATAGCTATCTTTAGCATGTTAAATGTTTTAATAAAAATTAAAAGTAATTAAAATTGTTACTCTGGCAAACAAATATTAATGATTTCAAATACTATTTAGGTGTCGAGAAATCATTGGCTAAAAATTCGGTAGTGAGTTACGAAAGTGATCTGCAGAAATTAGCAACATTTATTTCTATGATTGCGCCAACAAAGCAACCGAGTGAAGTAACTTTACAAGATTTGCAGCAATTTATTAAATACATCTCTGAATTTAATTTTACTGAAAGTACGCAATCGCGCATTATATCAGGCATTAAACATTTTTATAAATTTTTAATTTTAGAAAATTACATAACCGTTAATCCAGCAGAGTTATTGGAAACACCTCGAATTAAAAGGAAGTTGCCTGTTTATTTAGAGGTAGAAGAAATTGACTTAATGTTATCTTTTATTGATAGAAGTACGGCTGAAGGGGAACGAAATATAGCTATGCTTGAAACTATGTACAGCTGTGGATTAAGAGTTAGTGAATTAATTTCTTTAAAATTGAGCGATTTACATATAAAAGATGAATTTATTTCAGTGATTGGAAAAGGAGATAAACAGCGCCTGATACCCATTGGAAGGAAAGCATTGAAGTTAATTAAGAATTATATTAATAATCATCGCATCCATATAAATAGTAAGAAGAATCACGTTGATTCTTTATTTTTGAGTAAACGAGGAACTTCTATTTCTCGACAAATGGTTTTTTACATCATTAAGGATTTAGGTGTTTTGGCTGGAATTAAAAAGGAATTAAGTCCACATACATTTCGACATTCATTTGCTACACATCTTGTTGAAGGTGGTGCTGATTTAAGAGTGGTTCAAGAGATGTTAGGCCATCAAAGCATCATAACTACGGAAATTTACACGCACCTTGATCATTATTTTTTACGAGAGAATATTCAAAGTTTTCACCCACGAAACAAATAAATTTGATTTCTATAAACATATTTGTTTAAATAGGGTTTACATAATATATTTACCATCTCTATGTTAACTGGAAAACAACTTATATTAGCAACTAGGCCTTTCGCAAAAGAAGATCGAAGTAAAAGTTGGTTTTATACCATCACAACGTTAGTTTTATTAATCATTTTTTTACTTGGAACTGTTTTTAATTTTTATTGGTTTTTAAAATTAATGTGCAGTATCATTTCTGGTTTCTTAATTGTGAGGATGTTTGTTATATATCACGATCATCAGCATAAGGCCATTTTAGATAAATCTCCATTAGCTAACTTGATATTTACAATTTTTGGATTTTATGTTTTGGCACCAACCGGTATTTGGAGTCGAAGTCATGATTACCATCATAAAAATAATTCTAAATTATTTAGTGCAAGTATTGGATCTTATCCTATCTACACGAAACAAAAATTTGAAAAACTGACGAAATCAGAACAAAGACATTATTTGTTTATCAGACATCCTTTAACTATTCTTTTTGGTTATATTTTTGCTTTTATGTATGGTATGTGTGTTAAGTCTATTATTAATCGTTTTAGTAAACACATAGATTCACTAGCGGCACTTGTGTTTCATTTTTCCTTTCAAGTCCTCATTTTTCATTATTTTGGTTGGCAATCTTGGATACTCATGTGTCTCATTCCTCACTTTATTTCAGGTGCCATGGGAGCCTATTTGTTCTACGCTCAACATAATTTTCCTGGTTCTACCTTTGTAGGAAATGAAGATTGGACATACGAAGGAGCTGCATTAGACTCTTCAAGTTATATGAAATTAAGTGTTCCATTGCAATGGGCTACTGCTAATATTGGTTTTCATCATATCCATCATTTAAATGCTCGTATTCCTTTTTATCGATTACCAGAGGTGATGAATTCTTTACCAGAATTGCAATCAGCCAAAACTATCACGCTTAAGCCAAAAGATATAATGGCTTGTTTCAAATTAAAGGTTTACGATTTTGAAACACAACAATTAGTTGGTATTTAAATAAGAATCATTTTAAATGTTAAATACACCTATTTAACCAATTCATTTTTCCGTTCGTGTAATTAGCTTTAATTACTGATATTTTTAGTTAATTTTGTCTTTAATTAATCGTAAAATAATGAAAGCCCTTTGTATATCTTTTTTCTTTGTTATATCGATGCAACTCATCGCTCAAACGAATCAATGGAGTCTGCAAAAATGTATTGAATTTGGTCAAAAAAACAACCTTGGATTAAAACAATCTGAAATTTCGACTCAAATAAATAAAAATACATTAATGCAAAGTAAGGCTTCAGTGTTACCTACCATTAATGGTGGAGCACAACATACCTATAATTTTGGTAGAACTATTGATAGATATACCAACACTTTTGCGAATTCACAGGTGTTATCACAAAATTTTTATTTATCTAGTAATGTGATTATTTGGTCGGGATTAGCCCAATACAATTCAATTAAAGCAAATCAATTTCAATATTTATCGAGTTATGAAAATTTTTTACAACAACAAAACGATTTAGCTTTAAACATCGCAACAGCTTATATTAATGTTATTTTTAGTGATGAAATTTTGCAAATAGCCAAAGCACAATTTCAAATGACAAGTGAGCAACTACTTCGAACACAGCAATTAGCTGATGCTGGGACCTTAGCAAAAAGTGCAGTTTATGATTTAAATGCGCAATTAGCAAATGAAGATGTTAATGTAATTAGTGCTGATAATAATTATCAATTAGCTATGTTGGGTTTAACCCAGTTATTAAATTTAGATACCATTCAAAATTTTACAGTTGAGAAACCATTAGTTGTTATTTCTGAAAACGATATTAAGTCTATTTCCGTTCAAGATATCTATAACACCGCTTTAAAAAATCAACATTCAATAAAAGCTGCACAGTATAATGTTATGTCTGCAAAAAAAACATTAGACGTAGCCAAAGGTAAATTCAGTCCAACACTCAGTGCAACAGGCAGTCTCGGTACAGGAACATCTGAATTGAATAAACGAATTGATGCCATTAATGTTATTGGATTAGAACAAACACAATATGTAACTTCTGCTGGTGGTTATATTTATCAACCAAAAGCAGAAATTGTCACTTCTAAAACACCTTTTGCAAATCAGTTTAAAGACAATGTCAATAAAAGCGTTGGATTTACACTTTCGGTTCCATTATTTAATGGATTGCAAACATATTCTGGCTATAAAAATGCTCAGTTAAATGCGCTTTCTATTCATTATGGAAAAGAATTAGTTGAACAAAATTTGTATAAACTTATTGCTCAGGCTTATGCTAATGCCCGTGCTGCTTTAAATAAATATAAAGCAAATTTATTATCCTTAGAAGCAAGCGAATTATCCTTTGATTTTGCTAAACAAAAATATAATCTTGGCGCAATTAGTACATTTGACTACAATACTGCTAAAACACGAGTTCAAACCGCACAAGGTAATTTAATTCAATCTAAATATGATTATGTGTTTAAACTGAAAGTTTTAGATTTTTATCAAGGAAAAACAATCACTTTTTAAATCAACAAAGTAAATGAAAAAAATATATTGGATTATAGCAGGTTGTATCGCCTTAATTACGATCGTTGTATTAGTTAAATTTTTTAAAGGTGAGGAGCCCACACACGTTATTACTGAGAAAGCAGAGAAAAGAAATATCATTGAAACTGTTTCGGCAAATGGAAAAATACAACCAGAGGCAGAATTAAAAATTACATCTGATGTATCTGGAGAGGTTGTTGAAATGTATGTGAAAGAAGGTGAACAAGTGAAAAAAGGAACCTTGCTTTGCCGCATCAAACCTGATATTTACGAAAGTGCGTTTGATAGAGTTAACGCAACCGTCAATAGCAGTAAAGCAAATTTAAAGACCACGATTGCTCAATTAGCGCAGGCAAAAGCTAATTTGCAAAATGTTGAATCTTTATTTAATCGAAATAAAAAGTTGATTGATCAAAATGCTATTTCACAGCAAGAATTTGATGCGTCGAAAGCTAGTTATGATGCCGCTAAAGCAAATGTAGATGGTTTAACAGAAAACATTAAAGCGGCTGATTATAATGTGAAAAGTATGGAGGCAAGTTTAAAGGAAGCAAATTCAAATTTAGATAAAACATTTATTTATGCGCCTGTTGACGGAACTGTATCTAAATTAAATGTTGAGAAGGGAGAGCGAGTAGTTGGTGTTCAAGGTTTACAAGGTACTGAGATTTTGCGCTTAGCAAATTTGAATGAAATGGAAGCAAGTGTTGAGGTGAATGAAAATGACATTATTCGTATTCATAAAAACGACACGGCAATCATTGAAGTGGATGCTTATTTAGGGAAAAAATTTAAGGGTATTGTTACGGAGGTTGCAAATTCAGCAAATACAACAGGAATATCAGTGGATCAGGTTACCAATTTTGTAGTAAAAATTAGAGTATTGCGCGAATCGTATGCTGATTTAATAACGTTGAATAATCCTGCACCGTTTCGTCCAGGTATGAGTGCAAGTGTGGAAATACAAACTATGCGTGCTAGTAACATCATTACCATTCCAATTCCCGCTGTTACAACTAGGAATTCAGACACAACCCAAACCAAATCACTAAACAGAGATGAGGAACCAACTGTCGTAGTTGTAGATGAAAAAGAGAAAAAAATGAATGAAAAGAAAGACGAAGTAAAAGAATGTGTTTTCTTAAATGTGAACGGCGTTGCTAAAATGGTTTTTGTAAAAACTGGTGTTCAAGACAATGATTACATTGAGATTTTAAGTGGCATAAAAGTAGGTGATGAAATTATTTCAGGCCCTTATGGTGCTGTTTCTAAATTGCTAAAAAATGGATCAAGTATCAAAGTGGTAACTAAAGATGAACTATTTTCTGATAAAAAATAAAACGTGGCCTATCTTTTACACATAGAAAGTACTTCTACTGTTTGTTCGGTTTCTGTCAGCGAAAACAACACCTTATTAGCCGTTAAAGAAATTAATGACGGCTTTAGGCATGCTGAAAATTTGCATATTTTTATACAAGATGTCTTACAACAAGTTGGATTGACTCTTAAACAACTTCAAGCCATTTCAATTAGTTCTGGTCCGGGTTCATATACTGGTTTGCGCATAGGTTTTGCTTCGGCAAAAGGCTTAGCTTATGCTTTAAATATACCATTAATCAAAGTTGACACACTTCAATCACTGAGCCGATGTGTGATTGAACGTATAAACAAAGATGCCTATTATTGCCCCTTAATTGATGCACGAAGAATGGAAGTGTATTATGCTATTCATAATATGGAATTAAATGAGATTCAAGTTCCGGCAAATTTAGTTCTGTCAGAATCTACTGTTTCAATATTTGATTTAGATAAAGACATTTATTTTTTTGGTGATGGTCTCGAAAAATCAAAAATTATATTGAGTCAATTAAAGCGTGCACATTTTATTGAAAATATAGTGCCAAGCTCAAATCACCTTATTTCATTAGCTTTTGATAAATTTTTAAAAAATGAATTTGAAGGTTTAGCGTACACCGAACCATTTTATTTGAAAGATTTTTATTTTACAACTCCAAGTAATAAATAGTATTTTTGAATGTGGAAACTAAATATGCCTTTGTAATAAATCCGAATGCGGGAGTAAAAAAGAAATTAAACATTGAAAAGTTCATTGAATCAAATTTTCCAAAATCACTGTCGTATGATATTATAATTTGGGAAGATGCTGTTGATATTACTCCTATTTCTAAACAAATACAACAGAATCACTATCAATTTGTTATTGCTTGCGGTGGCGATGGCACTGTAAATATGGTGGCTGCATTATTAGTTCATACCCAAATAGCCTTAGGTATTTTGCCTTTAGGCTCTGGAAATGGCTTAGCAAGAAGTAATGGCATTCCCATGAATTTATTGAAAGCATTAGATGTGATTGTAAAAGGACAAACGAAAGTTATTGATTCAGGCACCATAAATACTCATCCATTTTTTTGTACCGCAGGTATTGGGTTTGATGCCTTAATTGCACACAAATTTGCTGAGAGTACTAAGCGAGGTTTTATAACCTATTTTAAAACGAGTGTGAGCGAATTTTTTAAATATAAACCACTTCCCTATGCAATCAATGTAGATGAAAAAATAATTAAAACTTCTGCGTTTTTAATAACTGTTGCAAATGCTGGCCAATGGGGTAATGACGTGTATATTGCTCCAGCAGCTAAACTTAATGATGGTTTATTTCATATCAGTATTCTAAAACCTTTTCCAATGATGACACTTCCATTTTTTGGTGTGAAATTATTTTCAAAGAAAGCGGATACCTTTAAATATTTAGAATCAATCATTGGAAAAAAAGTTGAAATTGAATTTGACCATCAATTACCGGCTCATTATGATGGCGAACCTTTAGTTGCGAATAGAAAAATAAGTATTGAGATGTTTCCTTTAAGTCTTCGTATTATTTGCTAAAGGGTTTAATTAAATCCTTCCATTCTTGATGCAAACGAAGTAATTGTTTTATTTTCATTATCTGATTCAACAACCCCATCTTTTAAACGCACAATACGATGGGCATGCATGGCAATATCCTCTTCGTGCGTCACTAAAATAATGGTGTTCCCTTTTTTATGAATTTCTTCTAATAAGCCCATAATTTCAACCGAAGTTTTACTATCTAAATTTCCTGTAGGCTCATCCGCTAAAATAATAGCAGGGTTATTTACTAAGGCCCTTGCAATAGCAACACGTTGTCTTTGTCCACCTGATAATTCGTTGGGTTTGTGGGTCATTCTATTTCCAAGTCCAACTTGTTCGAGCACGTTTTTAGCCATTTCAATGCGTTTCGATTTTTCAATACCTGCATAAATCAATGGAAGCATAACATTTTCAAGTGTTGTAGAGCGAGGTAATAGATTAAACGTTTGAAATACAAATCCAATTTGTTTATTTCTCACTTCGGCCAATTCATTATCTGTCATTTTAGCAACTGCTAAATGATTTAATATATATTCTCCAGAAGTTGGTGAATCAAGACAACCAAGCATATTCATTAAGGTAGATTTTCCACTACCACTTGGCCCCATCAAGGCAACGTATTCGTTTTTATAAATATTTAGTGATACGCCACTTAGGGCATGAATTTCTTCTGTACCAATTTTATATTCTTTTTTAATTTGACTTAATTCAATAATGGGTTGCATCTTACAAATGTATGAGAAAATTAAGCAGAACTAAATTCAATTATATTATTGGTAAATAAAGCGTATTAGCGGAATTATTTTATCTCTTCTTTTTCTAAATTACTATTTCGTTTGCTATATAAGAAATAAACTAAAATGCCTAAGGCACCCCAAATTAAAAAGGCGATCCAAGTTTCTTTTCTTACATAACACATTAAAAAGATATTAAATGCTACGCCTAAACTTCCAACTAAATAAACGGCAGGTGCTCTATAAGGTCTTTCAAGTTCAGGCTTTTTAAAGCGTAAAATCATAACTGCTACGCAAACCATAGCAAAAGCTAGTAATGTACCCATACTACACATTTCACTTACTTTATCAATCGGTGTGAGAGCAGCTACTATGGAAATAATTCCACCAACTAATAGGGTACTCTTATGTGGAGTTTTAAATGAATGATGAAGTGTTTTGAAAAAATTAGGTAGTAAACCATCTTTTGCCATTCCTAAAAAAATCCGCGTTTGACCAAGCATCATTACAAGCATTACTGATGTTAAACCAGCTGTGGCAGCAATTGTAATTATGAAGACAGCCCATGTTAACCCTTTTTCACTAAAAGCTGAAGCCACTGGTGCAGCCTTATCTAATACATCATATTTCACCATACCAGTTAAAACCAATGAAACTAAAATGTATAAAACGGTACAAATAATTAATGATGTGATAATCGCAAATGGGACATCTTTCTTTGGGTTAATTGCTTCACCAGCCTGAGTTGAAACAGCATCAAATCCAATGTATGCAAAGAAAACAATGGTTGCAGCTGTTAATACTCCTCCAAATCCAAAATTAAATTCGCCTGTAGCTATACCATCTTTTCCAATTATTGGAACTTCATTAGGAATAAATGGATGCCAATTTTCGGTATTAATATAAAATGCTCCAACTATAATAACAAATAAAACAACTGCAATTTTTATAATTACGATAATATTATTTGTACTGGCTGCCTCTTTAATACCTTTGATTAAAACTGCTGTTACCAACCATGTTATTAAAAAAGCAGGAAGGTTGAAAGCAAAGCTAGGAGCGGATATGCCAAGTTTTACGCATTTTTCTGTAGCTGTAGCTAAATCATTGCAGAGCCAGATAGGAAATTCAATATGAAATAAGTGAAGTAGTTTTACAAAATAGCCACTCCAAGCAACAGCAACAGTTGTTGCGCCCATCATGTATTCTAGAATTAAATTCCAACCAATAAACCATGCAAATAATTCTCCAACTGTTCCATATGCGTATGCGTATGCTGAACCCTCAACCGGAAGTACTGAAGCAAACTCTGCATAACATAATGATGCAAAAAGGCATCCTATGCCGGCAATAACAAATGATAAAGCCAAAGCCGGTCCAGCATAGTCATGAGCCGCAATTCCTGTTAAGGTAAAAATACCTCCACCAATGATTGCTCCAATTCCTAATGAGGTTAGTCCCCATTTTGTTAATACACGTTTTAAATCACTTTTTTTCATATCTGCCTCAAAGGCTGATACGGGTTTTACTCTCCAAACAGACATATTTATAGGTGTTAAATTATTTATTTAATGAATTCAAATATATAAATTAAACAAGATATACCAAATTAGTATTGATAAAATGAAATTAATCGATGAATGATGTTAATTTTAGAATCTGATTCGATTCGTTAGTAACCTTAAAGCGATTGTCCATTCGATAACCAACAATGCAAACAATTTGCTGGTTACTTTCTAAAATCCAAACTGCTTCTTTATCAAATTTAGATAATTTTTGATCTTTAAAATAATCACTTAATTTTTTAAATCCATTCATTCCAAAAGGCTGAAATTTATCGCCTGTTTTCCATTTTCGCAAGGTGAGAGGAAAAAAATAATCTGTCACCGATATAAATAACTCATTTTTATTATTTGTAAATGAAGTTTGTTTAATTTCTTCAAGCACAAGCTTGATTGGTAAATGCGTTGTATCTGAAATAGAATTTATTTTGAATTCAGTAGTATTAGTTTCATTAGTTTTTTTCTTTACAATCAAATAAGTTCTATCAACGGCAAGTTGATGAGTAGAGGATTCAAAGAATTTACCAATGTTGTTTTTATCACTCAATACTATGATTAGTTGTTCAATTTGATTGGCTTTAAATCCTTTTGGATGGAGCCATTCAAATAAAAGTGTTTCTTTTTGAGGTTCAGATAAAAGTAAAGAAATATTAATTTTCAGACGTTCATTATTTTCTTCACAGATGTCTTTAAATTTTGATTTACAAAATTGAGTTACAATTTGTGATGACTGTTTGAAATAATGAATGGATGTGTTTAGTGTTTCTTCAAGTATTGGATTTAATTTTTTTAGTTCTGGAATAATTTGATGCCGAATAAAATTTCGTTTGTATTTTACTTCTTGATTACTGCTATCTTCTCTGAATTGTATATTGTGTTTATCCGCGTAATTTTTTATCATTTCTTTGGTAGCAAATAACAATGGGCGAATGGTGTTATTTTGTTTTTCAGGAATGCCTTGCAAACCTTTAATTCCAGTACCACGCGTTAAATTTACAAATAATGTTTCTGCATTGTCGTTGGCATGATGTGCAGTTAATAGGTATGTGTAACCATGTTCTGAAATTAACTCTTTGAACCATTTGTAACGTAATTCGCGTGCAGCCATTTGTATGGATAGTTTATTTTCAACGGCGTAATTTTTTGTATTAAAATAAATGGTGTGACATTTGGCATGAATCAATTTTGCGTAAGTTTCACAAAAAGATGTATCATCATTGGCTTCAGTTCCTCTTAATTGAAAATTACAATGAGCAAGGTCAAAATAATAACCTGCTTTGGTTAATAAATCACATAAAACAACAGAATCTACGCCACCACTAAAGGCAATCAATAATTTATCTGTTTTGTTGAACAAATCGTTTTTAAGTATGTTTACTTCAAATTGTTTAAGCACTGTCAAATCTACATTTAAAATGGCAAAAGTAAAACATAATCCTGTTTTTCAGTATAAAAATGGGTGCTAATAATGATTTAAATCATAGCAATAAAAAGTAATTATTTTCTCTTTGTTTCTAAAAGAAAAGGATAAATTAGTACTCTAAAAGGAAGGTAAAATTATGAGTAATCAAAAAAACATAACAGTTGTAGGAGCAGGTTTAGTTGGCTCCTTAGTTTCTATTTATTTAGCTAAGCGTGGCTACAAAGTTCAGGTGTTTGAACGTAGAGACGATATGCGTAAAGCCAATTACGTTGCAGGTCGTTCTATCAATTTAGCTTTAAGCGATCGTGGATGGCGCGGATTAGAAGGAGTAGGAATTGATGATGAAATTCGTAAAATTGCTATTCCTATGTATGGACGTTCTATTCATATGAAAGATGGTTCAACTACGTATCAACAATATGGAAAAGATAACCAAGCAATATATTCTGTTTCTCGTGGCGGTATTAATATGAGATTGATTGATTTAGCAGAACAAAATCCAAACATCACGATTAATTTTGATGAACGTTGCGAAAAGTTAGATAGAAAGTCTAATGAAATTACGTTTTTCAATCCTAAATTGGATAAAACGACGCATGTAAAAAGTGATTATATTTTTGGTTCTGATGGCGCGTTTAGTGCTGTTCGCTCTCAGATGCAATTTCAATCAGACAGATTTGATTATCAGCAATTTTACATTGATTGTGGTTACAAAGAATTAACGATTCCGGCAGGAAAAAATGGTGAATACGTCATTGAAAAAAATGCATTACATATTTGGCCACGTGGTAGTTTCATGATGATTGCTTTGCCTAACATGGATGGAAGTTTTACCTGTACTTTATTTTTTCAAATGGAAGGCAAGGTTTCTTTTGATGCATTGAAAACGAAAGATGATGTTTTGAAATTTTTTACGGAAGAGTTTCCAGATACCATTGCCATCATGCCAACGTTATTAGACGACTATTTTACAAATCCGACTTCAAGTTTAGTAACCGTAAAATGTAAGCCTTGGGTTTGGGATGATAAAATTGCTTTGATTGGAGATGCTGCTCACGCCATTGTTCCATTTTATGGACAAGGTATGAATTGTGGTTTTGAAGATTGTGTTGTGTTAAATGAATTAATAGATAAACACGGCGAATTAAATGCAGATTGCTTAAAAGAATACGAAACATTGCGTAAACCTGATGGTGATGCCATTGCTGATTTGGCTATTGCTAATTTTATAGAAATGCGCGATAAGACTGCTGATAAAACCTTTTTATTACAAAAGAAAATCGAAGCAAATTTCAGTGCAAAACATCCTGACAAATGGATTCCATTATACAGTATGGTTACCTATACGCCAAGTATTCGATACAGTGAGGCTTTACGTGATGGCAATAAACAACAAGCTATCATGGATAAAATTATGACCATGCCAAATATTGAAGCAAAATGGGATAGCGAAGAAGTTGAAAAAGAAATTTTAAATGCACTCTAATTTTATTTTAATATACTAACCTAATAAACTCTTTAACTTTCAAAACTTACTATATGGATCCTCGATTAATTGCTTTTGAAAGGTTGCTAAACATCATGGACGATTTGCGTGCTCAATGCCCGTGGGACCAAAAACAAACTTTTGAAAGCTTAAGACATCTAACCATTGAGGAAACGTATGAGTTAAGTGATGCTATTTTAAAAGGTGATAAAAATGAAATAAAAAAAGAGATTGGTGATATTTTATTACACTTAGTTTTTTATTCAAAATTAGGAAGTGAAACAAATGATTTTAATATCACAGACGTTATAAATTCATTATGTGAAAAGATGATTTTTCGTCATCCGCATATTTATGGCGATGTAAAGGTTGAAAATTCAGAAGAGGTTATTCAAAATTGGGAAAAATTAAAACAAAAAGAAGGAAATAAAGGAGCCCTATCCGGTGTGCCAAATAGCATGCCTTCTCTGCTAAAGGCATTGCGTATTCAAGATAAAGCAAGAGCGATAGGTTTTGATTGGGATGAACCAAAACAGGTGTGGGAAAAAGTTCAAGAAGAATTAAATGAATTACAGGTTGAGGTAAATACAAAAGATTCAGTTACTGATAATACTACAAAAATAGAAAATGAATTTGGTGATGTTTTTTTTGCTTTAATTAATTATGCGCGATTCTTAAAAGTTAATCCAGAGGATGCTTTAGAGAAAACAAATAAAAAATTTATTTCACGCTTTAATTATATGGAACAAAAAATTTTAGCTCAAGGAAAAGCTTTAGCTGATTGTAGTTTAACAGAAATGGATATATTTTGGAATGAAGCAAAAAAATTAGAGAAATAAAAACATGTCTTTAATCAATACAATATCATCTTATTTACTGTCTCAAAAAGAGAGTCCTGAAACTGTGAAACAATTTTTTTCATGGATTCAACTCAATAAGATATTAATTATTTGTTACGACTATCAGTTGGATGAATTAACCGATTTTCTTAAAGCTTGTAAAATTGATAACATTTCAGTTTACGTGGCAATAATTTATAAAGGCAAAATAGAGCAGGCTCCAAGTCCAAATTTTAAGCACACGATTGTTGATCAAAAACAATTTTCGTTTTTTAATATTCCAACCCCATTTATTTTAAAAAATTTAAACACTAAATCATTTGACTTACTCATCAATTTAGGAAACAATAATCAAATGAAATCTTTAGCATTAAGTAAACTAGTGTATGCTAAATGTAAAATTTCAAATTTTCAAAATCCTATTTTTGATATTATAATTCATACAGACCAATTAACCAAACGTGCAGAATACCTCAAACAAGTCATTGTATATTTAAACATGATAAAAACAGTATAAAACCATGGAGCAAGCAATTAATTTTACAGGAACCGGTGTTGCAATAGTGACGCCTTTTACAAATAAAGGAGCAGTTGATTTTACTGCATTAACTAAATTAGTTGATCATATTATTAAAGGTAGAGTTGAATACATTGTTGTATTAGGAACAACTGGAGAAACAGCTACTTTATCAAAAGAAGAAAAACAACAAGTTATTACACATATTGTAAAAGCTACAAAAAAAAGAGTTCCATTAGTATTAGGTGTTGGTGGAAATAATACAGTTGAAATTGTTGAGCAGTTAAAAAAAGATGATTTATCAGCTTTTGAAGCGATACTATCGGTTTCGCCTTATTACAATAAACCATCGCAAGAAGGAATTTATCAGCATTATAAAGCTATTGCAAAAGCTAGTCCATTACCAATTATTTTATATAATGTACCTGGCAGAACAGGTTCTAATATTGCATGGGATACGACGATTCGTTTAGCTAATGAATTTAAAAATATTGTTGCAATTAAAGAAGCGAGTGGAAATATAGAACAGTGTATGAAAATTATCAAACACCGTCCTGATAATTTTTTAATTATAAGTGGTGATGACAACTTAACGCTTCCATTGATTGCAAGCGGTGCAGATGGTGTTATATCGGTTGTTGCTAATGCATACCCTCAAGATTATAGTGATATGGTGCGTCATGCATTAGTGCATGATTTTAAAACAGCACAAAAGTTGCATTATAAATTAATGGAAATAACGGAGCAACTATTTGCTGATGGTAATCCTGGTGGAGTAAAAGTTGTTTTAGCGAAAAAGAAAATAACACAAACCTATGTTCGTTTACCTTTAGTGGAACCAAATGACAAAGTTAAAGCAACGTTGAAAAAAATAGCGTATTAATAAAACAACTTAATAGCGTTAAGGATTGTAACGGAAATCCTTTTGCCTGTCTCTTGCAAAAGATTGCAGTGAAAAGCCTGACCCACAGGGAAACGCCCAATAAATTATTTTAAAACACTGAACCATAATGAATTTATCTCTTTTAAAAACAATGTGTGCAATTCATTCGCCAAGTGGGAATGAAGTAGCTATGAAAGATTTTTTATTGAACTATATTAAATCAGAACAAAAAAAATGGAAACATAAACCAAAAATCATTCATGGTAAAGGATTTCAGGATAATATTATGTTAGTATTCGGGAAACCACGCACAGCCATTTTTGCGCATACAGATAGCATTGGTTTTACTGTTCGTTACGGTAAGCAATTAGTAAAAATTGGCGGACCACAAATCATAAAAGGTATTGAATTAGTGGGTAGTGATGACAAGGGAAAATGCGAAGCAACCTTAACTGTTGTAAAAGATAGATTAGAATATAAGGCTAAACGAAATTTTGAAACGGGTACTGAATTAGTGTTTAAAGCTAAATGGAGAGAAGATAAAGACTATGTACAATGTTGCTACATGGATAATCGTTTAGGTTGTTTTAGTGCTTTGAAAGTAGCTGAAACTTTAAAAGATGGGGTAATTGTTTTTAGTACTTGGGAAGAGCATGGTGGAGGAAGCGTTTCTTATTTACAGAAATATTTAGCAGATAATTATAAACTATCACAAGCATTAATTAGTGATATTTCGTGGATTTCGGATGGCGTATTACCTGCCAAAGGACCAGTTATTAGTATGCGTGATAGTATGATACCTCGTCGTAGTTATGTTAACAGAATTATTGATATTGCAAAAAAACACAAGCTTCCTTTTCAATTAGAAGTGGAAGGATCGGGTGGGAGTGATGCGAAAGAATTACAAATGGCTGAAAACGTTTGGGATTGGTGCTTTGTAGGTGCTGCTGAACAATATGTTCATACACCAGATGAAAAGGTTCACAAAAAAGACATTGAAGGTATGATAGAGCTTTATAAAGCTTTAATGAAAGATTTGTAAAATTTATTCAAACGTAACACTATGAATTCTGAGGTTAATTCTTTTTTTAGTGAAGCCAAAAAATGGCAAAAAGAAATAGTCGCATTAAGAACGATTATTCTTGATTGTGGTCTTAATGAAGTTTTAAAATGGCGATTCCCTTGTTACATATATAAGAACAATAATATTGTTTTGATTCATGTATTTAAAGATTATTGCGCGCTTTTATTTTTTAAGGGTGCATTATTGCAAGATGCAGATGGTGTTTTACTTCAACCAACAGAAAACACACAATCGAGTAGGCAAATACGATTTACAACTTTGAAAGAAATTAGAGAGATGGAATCTATTTTAAAAACATATATTTTTGAAGCGATTGAAGTAGAAAAATTAGGATTAAAAGTAGAATTGAAAAAAACGAAAGACTATTCTGTACCTGAAGAGTTCCAAATTCAATTGAATAAAAATAGTAAGTTAAAAAAAGCATTTGAATCGTTAACGCCCGGTAGACAAAGAGCTTATCTACTTTATTTTTCTGCGCCAAAGCAATCAAAAACTATTGTATCTAGGATAGAGGTTTACACACAACGAATTTTAAATGGAAAAGGATTAACTGATTGTGTGTGTGGATTATCAAAGAGAATGCCTTCTTGTGATGGTTCTCATAAATTATTAGCCAGTAAACAATTTAAATAATTTGTTGAAAGATTAAAATTTACCTCGTAGTGTTTCTGCAATGAGTTGTATGTTGTCTTTTGTTAATTTTTCTATAGTAGGAATTTCAATACATGGTAAATCTTTGTGATAATTTGTAATAGCTGATTTTACTTCAGTTTCAAAAGAACCATTAAATACTAAGGCGTTTATTTTATAGTGATGTCTTAATAAATAATCAATTGATAATAATGAATGATTAATACAACCTAAATAATTTGATATCACTAAAATAATTTCACACTCAATTTTTTTTGCAATGTCTATTACATAATGAGTTTCATTGATGGGAACAAAAATTCCACCAGCACCTTCAATGATTAAATCTTGAGTTGTTGTCGGTAAAAGTATTTTATCTAATTCAATTTCTATATCATCTATTTTGGCAGCAAAGTGCGGAGAAAGTGGCTGTTTTAATAAATATGATTCAGGATGAATATAAGTTTTTGAATTACTAATTAAATCACGTATGGTTTCAGAATCTTTACCTTCTATGGTTCCACTTTGAATGGGTTTCCAATAATCGGCTTGTAATGCTTCTGTTAATATGGCAGAAACGATAGTTTTGCCAACATTAGTTCCTATTCCTGTTATAAAATAATTCATGAGTTAAATAAATTAATGTATTGTTTTTTGATTTCTTCTCTATTTAACTTTGAGTTGATATATGATACACAATCTTTTGTAATTGGATTAAATTCAGATTGATTTAAACTACCTAATTTTTCAATGGCATTCACAAACTTTTGTTTGTCTGTTAATGAAATATCAAAACCAACGGCATCATTTTCTAAATTTCGCCATGGCGTTTGGTCTGATATAACAACCGGTCTACCATGTTGTAATGTTTCTACAATTATATGTCCAAAGTTTTCGTTTTGTGTAGGTAAAAATAAGGCGTGGTATTTGCTAATCGTATCACCAATTTCATTTGGTTTCGCAATCCCTTTGTAATTAAATAGAATATTATTGGGTAATGTTTTCGCTTTTTCTAAGCATGTTTCCCAATACATCCTATCTTCTATTGGACCAAAAATATCAAACGTTACGTTTAATGTTTTTATTTCTTTTAAAATGTCAATGGCATAATTTATGTTTTTAATAGGAGATATTCTTGAAATTGAAAATAAGTTTAGTTCATTCACTTTCTTTTCGACTGGATTTGAATCGATTGCACTATGAGGTAAATTAGAAGCCTCTTTAATTATTACATGACTTCCCATTTTTAATTTTATTTCACTCGCTTCTTGTTTTGTAGTGGCTTGAAAGCAAATTGTGTTGAATAATCCAAAGAACTTGGCGTAAATAAAAAATAATTTTTTTTTCAATGGCTTTATTGCCAAAGCACCATTGCTGAACATACCACGAGGAGCTAAAACAATGTTTGAATTTATTTTATGTTTCGCTTTCCATTTTAGGACATTGATGGTGAAATGTTTTGAAAATAAACTATTTAAATAAATAGCATCATGAGGTGTATTTTTTATTAAAGCTAATAGAAATGATTCATTTAAATTTTCAGGACTTAGATAAAAAACAGTTCTGTTTTCAAAGTTAGTCCATTCATTTGATTTTATATTTTCGTAAGGTTTGTTTGATTTAAAATCTCTATCTGTTGTAATAATTTTGAAATTAAACTCATCACTTAATTCCTGCGTTAGATTTGCAATGGATTGTATTGGTCCACCAGCAAGGTAACCAGGCAAAAACCAGTCGCATAGTATAAGTATGTCTTTTTTAGCAGTCAATGTGGTTTGTTTTTATCCAATGGTTTAATACAACTAAATGCCAAATTCTGCTCCAAGTTATCTTTGGATCATTTTTCAAGAACCGATTCCAAATTAATAAAACAGTTTCTCTGTTTACAAAACTCAGTTTAGAAAGTTGGGCTATATTTTCTTCGCAAAATTCTTTCAACTCATTTTTCAACCAATCTTTCCAAGGTAAAACAAACCCCATTTTTTCTCGATTCACAATTTCTGCTGGTAATAAATCTCCAAGCGAATCAACTAATAATTTTTTTGGTGTGTGAGGAAATTTATCAGTGTCATTTATACCTAAAACAAACTCAACTAATTTATAATCTAAAAAAGGAACCCTCACTTCTAATGGAACAGCCATACTCATTTGATCAGCATCACGCAGTAATACGTTTTGCATGTATGTTTTTATTTCAAATAAAGAAACTCTGCTAAGTTTGTGTTTACTATCAGTTTCACAATTTTTTATAACGTTTTGTATAAAGGCATTATCGTTATAAGATTTCTTTAGCAATGATTTATAATCAACTTGATTAAATAGTTTTCGATTTATAGGGTAGGCATTGAAACCATTAATTAAATCTAAGTTTAATATTTCAGAAGTTTTATCACCTTGAATAGATTTTTTATTAGCTGCTAATAATTTGCCCACTATACCTTTAGCTGGAATAATATTGAGCCATGCTTTTTTTTCTAAATCAAGGTATCTTTTAAAAATATCATAGCCTGCAAATAATTCGTCTCCTCCTAAACCTGATAATGCCATTGTAATTCCTGCATTCTTAGTTGCTTTTGAAACAATGTAAGTGTTGGCTCCATCTCCACTTGGATGGTCAATGGCATTTAATGCTTCCGGTAATTGAGATAAAAAATCATCTGGTGTTAATGTGATATTATGATGTTGTGTATTAAATTTTTTAGCAATTAATTGTGCGTATTT
>JBILCJ010000012.1:0-22148 GCA_044353195.1 Bacteroidia bacterium
TCCACGGTAATCAATATTGTCTTCTAATAAACCTTTAATAGTAGGCTTAACAATTTGCTCTTCTACTTTATCAATAAAAGCTTGATTAGCAAATGGAACAGGACTAATTGCTCCCATTCCTCCCGTATTTAATCCTGTATCACCTACTCCAATGCGCTTATAATCTTTAGCGGCTGGTAAAATTTTATATGATTTTCCATCAGTTAATACAAATACAGATAATTCAATGCCTTTCAAAAACTCTTCAATAACAACTGTATTTCCAGCATTTCCAAACTTTGAATTCAAAATCATATTTTGTAATTCTTGTTTAGCTTCATCGATATCATTAATAATTAAAACGCCTTTTCCTGCTGCTAAGCCATCTGCTTTTAAAACATAAGGAGGGCTTAATGATTCTAAGAAATCAGAAGCTTCTTTAATATTAGCAACGTTAAAGCTTTTATATTTAGCAGTTGGCACACCGTGTTTTAGCATAAATTGTTTACTAAAATCTTTGCTTCCTTCTAATAGAGCGCCATCTTTTTTTGGTCCAATGACTGGTATTTCTTTTAATATCTCATCTTGCAAAAAATAATCATGAATACCATTTACCAATGGATCTTCAGGACCAACTAACACCAAATCAATGCTTTTTTCCCAAACTAAATTTTTGATAGCCTCAAAATCAGATATAGATATATTGACGTTTGTTCCGCATTGTGCCGTTCCAGCATTACCTGGTGCTATATATAAGTTTTCTAATTGCTTACTTTGCGCTAATTTCCATGCAAATGCATGCTCTCTTCCACCTGATCCTAATATTAATACATTCATTTTATACTTATTTAAAGTGTAAAAATAAAAAATCTCGCCTTCTAAAAGACGAGATTTTATTAAAAGTTATGTATTCTTATTAATGTTTTCTTTTACTGAAAGTAGAGCTTCCTCTGACACGATGTGACACACGTTTCTTATTTTGATTGAATAACATTTTATCACGTCCTCTTTTGGCATTTGTTCTATTTCTATGAAATAATTGAGGTTGTTCTTTTTTTTGTTTTAAACTAGTAGCTGTAGGTCTATAAACCCATGGTCCATTTTGACTTTTCTTACTAAAAATTCGTGCAAGTAAGCCCTTTTTTCTTCCTCCTCGAGCAAAAGCATCAGCATTTCCTGCGCTTCGTTTACGATGCAACACACTGCTTCCGTGTTGATTTCTACGTTCTTTTTTACGTCCGCCAATGGATTGTGCTAACATTGATGAGGTTAGACAAACTGAAACAAGAAAAATAAAAATAGAAAAAAATCTAGCTAAGTTCATGCATACAATGTTAAACAAATTAAAATTAAAATAAAGAAAATCAGGTTGTTAAAAATGTAGAATTGAATAAGAAGATTTGAACAATACCCTAATGATAATTTTATGGTAATTAATTCTGAAAAGAAAATAATTATAAATTTAAACTGTATCCAATTCCTTTCGAAGTCCGGATGGCTTCATTTCCAAGAATTTTTCTGATATTTCTAATATGAATATCTATGGTTCTACTATTTGCTACTTCGCTTGAATTCCAAATAATTTTAGCGAAATCATTTCGAGTAAATATTTTATTTGGGTTTTGAAACATTAAATCAACCATCTCAAATTCTTTACGCGGAAGACTAATATTTCCATGCTCGGTAATCACTAAATAACGGTCTCTATCAACAAAAAAATCTTTTTTGCCCTTTTTTCTATTTGTAAAATATGGGAGTTCATCTTGTGAACGTTTTCTGAAAGCTTGTATACGTGCCTCAAATAAATTTGACTTAATTGGCGTAGTGATAAAATCATCTGCTCCAGAATTAAAAACAGTGATTTGTATGTAATCATCTTGCTTGTCAGAAAAAATTACAATATTAGGTTGAACTAACTCTTTATTACTTCGGATTTCATTGGTTAAGGTAATCGCATCTTTCATTTCGAAATCTAATTCAATAATGACTAAATGCACTCTATTTTCATTTAGGAATAAATTCAGATCAGCTTCAGTGTAAACAATAAATACAGTATAATCCGTTTTCTTTAAGGATGCTATTGTATCCAAAATAGAACTGTTTTTATTTACACTAAATAAGATGTTGAATGAATGTTCCATATATGAAAAAGGGCACGAAGAACTCGTGCCCTTTATTTTTATAATTAATTACTTAGTAACAATTAATTTCTTAGTTTCTTTTACACCATTCACTTCTAATGAAATGTAATAGATACCATTCGCTAAATTAGCTGTATTTAAAGATAATGTATTGTTGCCTTTGTTAAATTCATTTTCATGAGCAATAACAGAAACAACATTTCCTAACATATCAATAACCGTTACAGATACTTTATTGTTTTCAATTAAATTGAACGCAATGTTAGTGTTTTGAGTTGCAGGATTTGGATAAATATTAAATGAGTTAGTTAATACATTTAATTGTTCAACACCTGTAAATCCTCCAAAAAACTGAGGACCTGAAAAACTTGCACCACCAGCAGCCACAGAAGCAGCAGCTAAACGAAAATCAGGAGTATTATATAAATTAGATGGGAAAGGATTTACAAAAGCAACTTGAGTTACAGTTTTTGTCGTATCAATTCCATTAGCACCAGCATAGGTGTTATACCATGCAGAGTTAGCTCCACCTGCATCAGTAATAAAACGTGCGTTAGCTGGAATATCAGTTGTAATAATAGTGTTCTTTAAAACTCCCATAGAATCAAGCATAGCGCCAGTTGTGTTATAATTATCAAAAGTAGAAGCGCCATTTACATGCCATCCTTTTTCCCATCCACAAAAAATTGAATTATGAATAGAAATCGCTGTATTTCTTCTTGTAAAAATTCCTCTTTCAAATTTTTCACCTGCAGGTAAAGTTGTCAAACCATTTCTTTTTGGACCTACGCAAGTAATGTTAGAAAACACTGCATTTGTAATAGGTAATCTTCCTACACCAGGATTAAAATTATCTGATTCAAAACCATTAGAATCACCAGCTCCATCAGAAAGATCTTTATCTCTTACCACTAAACCAAATTGAATACGACCAGAGAAGCCAAAATCAGTATCTAAATCATCATCCAATGTTCTGAATGAAATTAAATATTTAGCATTAACAGCTCCACCAAACCATTCAAAACCATCATCTCCACCGAATGAAACTTGGATATGGTCAATTTGAGTTCCTGAACCTACACCGCCCATTGTTAAACTATTTAATTCTGAGTTAGGAGTAGTAGACAAAGCAACACCTGCAAACTCAATACGGCAATAAGACATTACACCTGAGTTATCAGCATTATTTGTTCCACCATACAAAATTTCAGGAAAATTTGTAGCAAATCCTTCAATGTAATTTGTTCTTGGTGCAGTAGTACAAGTTGCACAAGCAGTATTAATGATACCATTACCTAATAAAACAACGCCACCCCAATCAGCTGGATTTCTGCTGTTTTCATTAGAAGTAAAAACAATTGGATTAGTTACAGTACCTTGAGCATTAATTTTTGCTCCTTTAGTAATGATTAAACAAGCTTTTGAAGCTTTATCTCCTCTAATTACAGTACCGGGTTGAATTGTTAATGTATTCCCAGGAGTAACTGAAATATTTCCTACTAATAAGTAAGTATTCCCAGAAGTCCAAGTCGTGTTAGTTGTAATGTTTGCTGAAATAGTAGTTGTTGCTGCTGGATAAGGTGTAATTTGCGGATCCCAATTTGCCCAACCAGCTGTCCAATCATTTGATGATGTTCCTGTTAAACCATCAGTTACAGGAAATGCTCCTTTGTAAGACGTTGCAGTCCAAAAGGCAGTTTGCGCCGAAGTTGAAATACTCAACAATGCTAAAGCGGCTAATGTGTAAAATTTTTTCATTTTGTTTTTTAGTTTTAATTTATGGTACAAATTTAATTTTGTGACTTTATCCTTAGGTTAGGATTCGTTTACGCTTAGGTTACTTATAGTTTAACTTTATGTAAACAAAAAAATAATTAGGTAACTTTTAGTTAACATAATTAATGGCAATAAAAAAGGTTAGCCAATGGCTAACCTTATTAAACTAGTAAAATTGACTAATTACTTAAATTTATAGCTTAAAGATAAACTGATTGTAGGAGCAAGTTTTGTATTCACCATAACATTATCAGAGTTATTTGAATGATTAAACTCTTTATTATCGGTAAGCGATGATTTATCAAATTTTCCATTTTTATTTAAATCTTGATAAAAAATTAAATTTTGCGCTAAAGCATCTCGAATATTTAATTTCACTTCAAATTTATTTTTAAATGTTTTTGATAACTGTAAATCTAAAATGTGACGTGGGTTTTCCCAAATGCTAGGTTCGTCTGTATTACCAACAATAACAATCCTTTTACCAACATAGTTATATGAAACACTAATTCCAAAATCATATTTCGGATCTATGTATTGCAACCCTGCGTTAACAATAATTGGACTCTGACCTTGTAAGGGACGAGCTTCTACATAATTTAATTTTGAAACATCCACTTCAGATTTAATCAATGATAAATTTGTAAATAAAGTGGTGCTGTTCAAAAATTTAGATGAATCATTATTAAATATCGTTGATAATAAAACTCTGTATTCAAATTCTAATCCCATGTTTGTTGCCTTTGCAACATTTTCATAATTAATGGAACGAATTTGGCCATTACCAGCAACTTGTTCAATAGCATTGGTTAAATCTTTATAGAAACCTGATACTGAAATGATTTGCCCAGGCTTACTAGGGTAATATTCAAATCTTAAATCATAATTATTAATAATGGCCCTTTTTAAATTTTCATTTCCTGAGGTTTGATAATCCGTTACAAAATCATAAAAATTAAAATTAGCTAATTCTCTAAATTCAGGTCTATTCACTGTTCTATAGTAGGCTGCTCTAATATTCAATCGATCTGTTAGAGACCAAACGGCATTAATGGATGGAAGAAAATCAATAACAGTTGTATCTTTCGATTTCTCTGTAAAATCAGGATTAAGTAAAGACAATGATTGCATGTATGACTCAACACGTAATCCATAAATGAAACGTAATTTGGTAAAAATACGAGAGTCAGACATGATATAACCAGCATTCAGAAAAGACGATGCTTTATATGAATCAATGTATGTTGTTGATTCGTTTAATTTAAATCCGCCATCATAATCATCAGGACCATCAATTAAACCAATGTTTTGCGAGGAGAAAATTTGACTTTCATCTAACAATAATAAATCATTATTAAATAAAGCAGCTGTAGGATTTGTAAATGATCTTGGATTACTATATTTTGTATATCCTAATAAACGTGCCGTGAAATTTCTTGTACGGTATTGGTTAAATCCACCAATCTTCACATCATGTTTTGTATGCTCAGTTTCAAACACCTTTGAAATATCATATTTAGCACTATAAATACTTTCATTTGTTTTAGCAAAAAACATAGAGCCTGAGCTCGTTGGACCCACTGCATCTTCAAGAATTTGAGCAGCATATTTCACTGAGTCATCTGCAGCGCCACTTGTTTTTTGATAAACCATTCTTCTTAGATTAGGAATGTCTCGTTTAATGTCACTTACTCCTAAAATCCATTTTACTTTTCCTTTTACTTTTGGGATGTAATGATCTCCATTCAATTGACCTGTATAAATATTGTTTTGTGTGAAAAATCTAACATTAGATTTTTGCCATGCAGGATTTGTAGCATCATTTGCATCATAAATACCTCTACGTGTAATTGTTCTATCATCAGTATTAATCGAATATAAATTCTTAAATCCGATTTGATTATTGTCATTTAATTTAAATGAAAGATTCCACAACAAACTCGTTAAAATATTTCTACTAAAAGTTGAATCTTGAAAATCTCTTACTTTTTGAACCGTAGCGCCTTGTTCTTCAAATTCTCTACGATCAGAAATGGTTGTGGCATTTGTTGTATTATACGTTAATGCTACTACACTTCCACAGTCTTTTCTAAATAATTTAAAAACATTAGAATTAATAAACTGTAAATTTAAATTTGGCAAAGCTGTTTTAGTTTGTAAACTCCAGTCATAATTCAAATTTCTCGCAGGTTCAATTTTATCTTGATTCGAAGTAATCGAAGCAAATTCCTTAGTACTAGGAATCGAACTTGGTAATTGCCTTGAACCATCATCAATGCCCAACCAATCTAATTTCCCACCTTTGTAAGTTTTAAAATCTTTAAATGTTGTTAATGAATTATAACCACTAGAAATAGAAAAGCTACTTGAATTTTTATCTGGAATGTTTTTTGTGTTAATTAAAATGACACCTCCTGCAAAATCCCCTGGTAAGTCTGGCGTTGCTGTTTTTAGAATAACTAAATTATCTAAAATAGCAGAAGGAAAAATATCAAACGCAAAGGCTCTTTTATCACTTTCTGAACTAGGTAATGGCGAACCGTTTAAATACGCTGTATTATATCTATCGCTCATGCCACGTATAATTGCAAATTTATTATCTTGAATACTAGCGCCACTCACACGTTTCAAAACATCACTTGTGTTTTTATCTGGAGTTTTCTTAATGCTTTCAGAGGAGATGCCATCACTCACACTTGCATTATTTTTTTGCATCACAAATAATGTATTTGTATTCTCTCTATTCATTTCAGCTTGAATAAGAACTTCGCCAGTTGTTGCAGCTGAGGATTGTTCTAACGTAATATTAAATGTTGTGACATCATTAGCGTTGATTACAACACCAAGAAATTTTTTATTTTCATAGGTGATATAACTACAAACGATGGTGTATTTTCCAGGCTTTAAACCTCCTAAAACAAAGTTCCCATCAAAATCACTAGCAGTTCCAATCGTTGTACCATCAACAACAATAGCTGCACCCGGCAATGATTCCCCTGTTACTCCGTCTATCACTTTGCCTGTTAATTTACCTGTTTGCGACTTTGCTAGCATTGAACATGCTGCAAATAAAATAATGATTGCGTTTCTTATCGACATAATGTGTGTTTTTCGAGTACAAAAAAACGAAGACAAAACAAGATAAACGTCAAGCTAATATTACCATAATATTAAATCAAGAAGTGAAAAAGTGGCAATAAATTAACAATTATTTAATATTAAATAAAATAAAAAACGAGTGTTCCTGTTTCTCAACCAACGTAAGCTATGCCTATCAATCTAACCATAAATAAAAAAATAATCAAAAAAAAAGCCCTTCAATTTGAAGAGCCTTTTCATTTTTTGATTTAGTGCTACAAAGCACTATAATTGGTTGTTTGTATTAATTTACCTGTTTCATCCCATTGATTCCATGTCCCAATTTTTTCACCGTCTTTATATATCATTTCAAATAATTTATTTCCCGCTTCGTTATAGACAAACCAATTACCATCTTTTTTATTATTTACATAGGATGCTTGAGCAATTAGGTTACCGTTGATACTATAGCGAGTCCATAATCCGAACTTTAAATTATTATCATAATTACCCATTTCCATAGGTTTTCCATTATCATGATTTCTAACAAAAGAACCTTGAAGTTTGCCATCTTTTATAGTTAACTCTTCTTTAATTACACCATTTTCAAAATAAACAATATACTTTCCTGTATAAGCTAATCCATTTTGATAATAACCATTGTTTGAAAAAATAATGGGCTGAATTTCTTTATTTGTAAAAGAGATGTCTTGTGAAATTGCTATTCCTGATGCAAGAATACAAATTGATAAGATTAAATTTTTCATGATAAAACAGGATTAAAATGATTAGTACTAAATTCTTAATCAAATTTACCTAATAATTAATCAATAAACATAATAGTAACCAAAACTTAACGTTAAGTTTACATTAGATTTAATTATTCTTCAATCAAGTTGATTTCTAAAATTGGGCTAAACATGTCTAAATCTTTAGCAGTGAAGGTTTTCGTGTGATATCCGATTTGAGAAAACTCTAATTTAAATTCTTTCTCATCTTTTATTTTTACATATATATAAAAACGACCGTTCAAATCGGAATAGATGGTTTTTTCTGACGCTGTTGTTGTAATACTTACTCCTGAAAGTGTTTCATTATGGTTAAGATCTAATACCTTTCCACTCAACACAATTGTCTTTTCTTTAGGCTCGTTAGTCGCTAAAGACGCATTCATCATGACGATAGACAAAAGAATACAGATGAAAATGATTTTATTAAGTTGCATCGCTATATTAATAGGTATTAGACAAATCAAAGAAACGCACACAACTTAAATTAACCTTTAACTGAATATTAGGAAATTGTTAAGTATCTATACTTAAACAACCTTATTGTTTTTTATTTTTACCAAACTTGTGTTTAAAATAATAATGCAATTAATACCTAAAGTAGCCGCATCCTGTATTTTCTTTTCGGGAAATTGAAATTTCAGTTCTTTATGTAATAATTTATATAAATCTAAAAACAACGAAATGTCTTTTACTAATTTTTTCGAAACTTTAGATTTTAAGGTTGGATGTGCGGCTAACTCTTTTTTTAATTGCCCGACTAAATCTACTGTTTTAATTTTTTGATCAATTAATTCAATATCAAACTCATCTTTCACAATTTGCTTTAATGCTTTGTTTATTAAAATATAAGATAAGCTTAACGATTCAATAAAAAATTTAGCATCGTAAGCAGACTTGTTTTTATCAATCAATGTTTTAATAGTAACTGCCATTATTTATAATTTTAAAAAACAAATATATCATAGGTTGTGTATACTTAATATTAAATATTAAGGTTAACTTCGTAAAGATGAAATCAAAGTCTTTACCAATATTCAATTTTTTAAAACAAAGCGTAGGTCATGTTATTATTGATGTGAGAGCTCCTATCGAATTTAAAAAAGGACATATTGCAAATGCCATTAATGTTCCCTTATTTGAAGATATCGAACGTGCTGAAATTGGAACACTTTATAAACAACAAGGAAAAGACATAGCGGTAACACGAGGGTTAGAAATTGTTTCTCCAAAGTTAGTGCCATTTGTAAATCAAGTAAAAAAACTTTCAACTAGTAAAAAAATTTTCGTTTATTGTTTCAGAGGAGGTATGCGAAGCAATAGTTTTGCATGGTTAATGAATACATCAGGATTAGATGCAACTATACTTGAAGGCGGTTATAAAAATTACAGAAATCATGTGTTAAATTATTTTGAAAGAGAAAAAAAATTAGTTGTACTAGGGGGAATGACAGGAAGTGGAAAAACTGATTTACTAAAGAATATAAAACATGATAATTTTCAGATCATAGATCTCGAAGCGCTAGCAAATCATAAAGGTTCAGCGTTTGGCTCTATAAACGAGGAAAAACAAAACCCTCAACAAGTTTTCGAAAATAATTTATTCTATGCGTTAAATTTATTAGATGAAGATAAACACATATTGGTAGAGGATGAATCTCAATCGATTGGTTTTAATAAAATTCCGCGAGGTTTTTGGTTGCAAATGAAAAAAGCACCCATCATCAAACTTGAAGTTCCATTTGAATTGCGTGTGCAAAAATTAGTGCAAGACTATACAACAACAAATATCGAAGCACTAAAAATTTGCATTAAAAAAATTGAGCAAAACTTAGGAACGCAAAACGCCAATCTATGTTTGAATTATTTAGATGAAAATAATTTAACAGAGGTAGCTCGTTTAACTTTAAAATACTATGATAAAGCTTATTCATTTACTTACAATAAAAAAACATCTCAACAAATAATCCCTTTAGTTTTAGACACCATGAATATTGAAGAAAATACTTTAAAACTAAAAATGGCGCTAAAATCATTAACTATTTACAATGCAAATTAAATTAACTCAGTTCAGCAAAGCCTCTGGTTGCGGTTGCAAAATAGCACCAGCAGTATTAGAAGAAATACTGAATGGTTGCAAAACAGATTCTGTTTTTAAAAATTTATTAGTTGGTAATGATTCGAAAGATGATGCCGCTATTTATGAAATAGATAATGAAAACTGCATAATTAGCACCACTGATTTTTTTACACCAATTGTGGATGACGCCTTTGATTTTGGTAAAATTGCTGCGGCAAATGCAATTAGTGACGTATATGCTATGGGTGGAAAACCATTAATGGCAATAGCAATATTAGGTTGGCCAACAGATAAATTACCGCCAACAATAGCGCAACAAGTAATCAAAGGTGCGCAAGAAATTTGCAAACAAGCTGGTATTCCATTAGCGGGAGGACACAGTGTGGATACGCAAGAACCCTTATTTGGTTTAGCCGTAACTGGAATTGTAAAAAAACAACATATTAAAAAAAATAATGCAGTAACACAAAATGACGTTTTATACCTTACAAAACCTTTAGGAATAGGCGTTTTAAGCACTGCACTCAAAAGAGGATTATTATCGGAAACAGATTATTCCATTTTATTAAAAGAGACAACAAGCTTAAATAGTATTGGAGAAAAACTTGGATCATTACCTTTTGTAAATGCAATAACTGATGTAACTGGATTTGGCTTCATCGGTCATTTATTAGAAATGTTGGCCAACACAAATTGTTCAGCAGTGATTGAAAAAGAACAAGTGCCTATTATTAATTCGGCCAAAGAATTTGCATCACAATTTGTTTTTCCTGACAATACTACACGTAATTATAATGATCAAATAAAACACGTGGATGGTTTAACTAACTTAGATTTTATATTTTACTGTGATCCACAAACCTCTGGTGGTTTATTATTTAGCGTCAACAAAGAACACGAAAAGGAAATGGATTTGTTTTTAAAACTTAATGACCAATTTTTTGCAAAAGTTGGAAGCGTTACAGAAAAGAAAGAGAAAGCAATTATATTTAGTTAAACTTTTATTGTTTAGACTCTGCTAATTGTTGTTGAAATAGTTTCCAATCCATATTCCAAGGATCTGTTTTTCTAACAGGCGCTATATCACTATGTCTAAAAATATAGTTAATGGTATGCCTTTTTTTAATATTATTAATTAGAGTAATAAGCGAATTAACTTGTTGTTCAGTTGGTGATTCTTTGTAGGAAGTCATAATTTCAATGCCAATAGAGCAACTGTTTACATCCGTTCTTCCATCGGGCAAACTACTTTTACCAGCATGATACGACACATTTTTTTCATCTACTACTTTATAAACGACTCCATCTCTTCCAATCACATAATGTGCAGATACTTTATAGGTTGAAAATTGTTTAAGTACTAAATCAATATCATAAAAATTACCCCCCGAATTATTAAATGTTGAATGTACGATAACAGCATCCACTTTTCTGTTTTGAGAAACGGCATATCCGAAATTCACCCTTTTATCAATGATGGTTAATGAATCGCTAGCAAGAAGCGAATGAGTACAAATTATAAATAAGATGATACTAAAAATTAAACTGTGCTTCATTTTATATTTTTAAAATATGTTTTGCTGAATTGCTTCTCGTAAAGATACAATGTTTACTAAACTATTACAATATAGAAAAATTAGACTCTTATAAGCAATGACATTTACAATTATACTGTTAGTCCATTTCCATAACATCAAAACTTGCGTAAGGATTGAAGTGGAAATCCTTTTTGAGGAACGAAAAAAGATTGAAACGGAAAGCCTGGCCGAAGGCAACGCCCAAATTATTCTTATTAAAATTCTACTACTACTTTTGAGCTTCGACTCATTCGGCAAACTCATTGGAGTGAAGCTCAATTGCCAAAAGCATCCAAAGCCTTATGATGCTTAAACTTCGTAACTAAATTTAAGTTCGCGTTAAGGATTGAAGTGGAAATCCTTTTTGAGGAACGAAAAAAGATTGAAACGGAAAGCCTGGCCGAAGGCAACGCCCAAATTAATCCAATTAAAAAAGCCTGCTTAAAAAAATGAGCAGGCTTTCAATATTATTAATAACACTTAAAAAATCTTAAGCATCAATTTTTGCATACTTAGCGTTTTGCTCAATAAACGCACGACGTGGTGGCACTTCGTCGCCCATTAACATGGCGAAAACACGATCAGCTTCAGCAGCGCTATCAATCGTTACTTGACGCAATGTGCGAGTTGTGGGATCTAAAGTTGTTTCCCATAATTGTTCAGCATTCATTTCTCCTAAACCTTTATAGCGTTGTACATGCACTGATTCTGGTTTATCTCCACCAATTTCTTTAATGGCGATAGCGCGGTCTTCCTCGTTCCAGCAGTATTTAGATTCTTTACCTTTTTTAACTTGATATAAAGGAGGTGCTGCAATATAAATATGCCCTTTCTCAATTAACTCTTTCATGTGTCGGAAAAAGAACGTTAAGATTAATGTTGTAATATGCGAACCATCTACATCGGCATCACACATAATCACCACTTTATGGTAACGCAATTTATCAATATTTAAAGCTCTATCGTCTTCTTTAGTTCCTCTAAATACGCCTAGTGCCGTAAATATATTTTTAATTTCTTGGTTCTCATAAATTTGATATTCCATCGCTTTTTCAACATTCAAAATTTTACCTCGTAATGGCAAAATCGCTTGAATATCTCTGTTACGGCCTTGTTTCGCAGTTCCACCAGCCGAATCCCCTTCAACTAAAAATAACTCGCAAGCTAAAGGATCACTGTTTGCACAATCTGCTAACTTACCAGGTAAACCTGAACCAGACATAACAGATTTGCGCTGTACCATTTCGCGGGCTTTACGAGCCGCATGGCGAGCAGTTGCTGCTAACACAACCTTATCCACAATCATGCGTGCCTGTTTTGGATTCTCTTCCAAGTAATTAGTTAAGGCTTCGCTAATCGCTTGATCAACAGCACCCATCACTTCACTATTTCCTAACTTCGTTTTTGTTTGTCCTTCAAATTGTGGTTCTTGCACTTTTACTGAAACAACAGCTGTTAATCCTTCGCGGAAATCATCACCGTTAATTTCAAATTTTACTTTAGATAATAAACCATTTTTATCAGCATAACTTTTTAAAGTTCTTGTTAAGCCTCTTCTAAAACCAGCTAGGTGCGTTCCACCTTCATGTGTATTAATGTTGTTCACATAGCTCTGAATACTCTCACTATAAGAATTGTTATACAGCATAGCTACCTCAACAGGAATTCCACCTTTTTCCCCTTCGATATGAATAACATCGTCCATCAATTTTTCTTTTCCACCATCGATGTATTGCACAAATTCTTTTAATCCACCTGTACTATAAAACGCTTCTGTATGAGGCTCATTATTTTCATCTCTGTTACGATTGTCAATTAGTGTTATATGAATTCCTTTATTTAGAAATCCTAATTCACGCATACGATTTGCTAAAGTGGCAAAATTATACTCACCATGGGTAAAAATACTTAAATCGGGTTGAAACGTTACAATAGTCCCTCTGTAAGTTGTATCGCCAATTTGAGCTGCAGGAGCAACTGGAATACCTTTTCTAAATTCTTGTCTTGTTATTTTTCCATCACGATGCACTTCAGCAATTAATGGATCGGATAATGCATTTACACAACTTACACCAACACCATGTAATCCGCCAGAAACCTTGTAAGTATCTTTATCAAATTTACCACCAGCGTGTAATACTGTCATTACAACTTCTAACGCACTCACTCCTAACTTTGGATGAATACCAGTTGGAATACCACGTCCATCATCTTTTACGGTAATTGAATTATTTTCATTTATCGTAACTGTAATATTTTTACAGTGTCCAGCTAATGCCTCATCAATGGAATTATCAACTACTTCGTAAACTAAATGATGAAGACCTTTTATACCAATATCTCCAATATACATGGCTGGTCTTTTTCTTACAGCCTCTAATCCTTCTAAAACTTGAATATTATCAGCTCCGTAATTCGCTTTACTATTTGGGGTATTTTCTTCCATAAAATTATTAATCTGTGTAATTTGATTATTCTTTAAATATAGCGATTTTAAAGGGATTTAAAATTAAGTTTTACTAACAAATGTTAATAAATAGAAGCCATTTTTCAAATTAATTTTCACAAAAAAAATTTGGAAAATTAAATTATAATTATTTTGATGTAATGGTTGTAAAAAAATGATTCCAAATGAAATCAAGAAATTACTTTTCTGGCTCTATATGAATTAAAACGTGGCCTAGAGATGGAATTTCCGCTCTTAATGTATCTTTTAAAAGGTGTGCTAAATCATGTCCAGCTTTAACTGTTATATTGGCATTTACCACAGCATGTAAATCGACATGGTATTTCATTCCTGCTTTACGAATAAAACATTTTTCAGTTTCTATTATACCATTTACTGTTGAAGAAACTCTACGAATGTCGCTCAATAAATCATCGTATAAATGTTCGTCCATGATTTCACCAAGTGCTGGTCTAAAAATTAAATAACTATTATATAAAATAAATGCAGAGGAAAAAAGTGCCGCCCAATCATCAGCCGATTCGTATCCTTTACCGAAAATTAAAGCAATAGAAATTCCAATAAATGCAGAAATAGATGTGATTGCATCGCTTCTATGGTGCCATGCATCAGCTTTTAACGAAGAGCTATGTGTTTCTTTACTTTTTTTTATTACAAATCGATATGACATTTCTTTCCATACAATTATTGCCGCCAAAATAAATAAAGTAAAAGGTTTTGGTAAATCGTGAGGAGTTTTAATATTTAATATACTTTCATAAGCTATAATGGTAGCTGATGTAATTAAAAATCCAACAACCAAAAACGTAATTAAAGGTTCGGCCCTACCGTGTCCGTAAGGGTGGTTTTTATCGGCGGGACGGTTTGAATATTTAATGCCAAATAAAACTAAACACGATGAAAAAATATCTGTTGTAGATTCGATGGCATCAGCAATTAAAGCATAGGAATTTCCAAAGTAACCTGCTAATCCTTTAACTAAAGCTAAACCAGCATTACTTATAATACTGAAATAGGTTGTTTTGATAGCGGTTTTTTCGGTTGACATAAAAAGTTATTTAATTATTTGCTTAACCAATTCTTAAATAACTTTTGCATTCGGGGCATAGAAATAAAAGTCATTAAAGGTACTGCAATTAATGTGATAACTAATGTTCTTAATGGAAGAGGATTTATTTGCACCAAGTATTTTCCGAAGAAAAAAAAGATTGCGGTGATGATTGGATAAATAGCAAGCCAAACAATGATTGCGAACTTCCATCTTTTTGGTGGTTTCATATATACTATTTTTTTATTTTATAATTAAGAAATCACCGGTGGTGGATCCATTTTATGTCCACATGATTTACAGGTGCGTAAATCATCTGAGTTGTAAAATGTTTCAAACACACCCTGAAATTGAGAGGTGATATCGTTTAATTCAAAATACTCTTCGTACAATTTAGTATTGCATTTTTCGCAAAACCACATAAGACCATCTTTCTCACCATTGCGGCGGCGACGCTCCATCACCAAACCAATGGTGTCTTTAAAACGAACAGGATTATGAGGAACTCTTGGAGGTAATAAAAATATGTCACCTTCGTTAATGGGAACTTCAACTTCCTTTCCGTTTTCTTGAATTTTAACTTTCACATTACCCTCTAGTTGATAGAAAAACTCCTCGCTTTCATTGTAATGATAGTCTTTACGAGAGTTTGGTCCACCAACAACCATAACTATAAATTCAGTGTCTTTATACACTACTTTATTATTTACAGGTGGTTTTAATAAATGACGATTTTCATCAATCCATTTTTTAAAATTAAAAGGTCGTGTTGCACTCATGGTAGTATAAATTTAAATTTGTTTTTAATTACCCAAGAAAATAGCTTTTCTTTTTTCTAAAAAGGCTGTTGTGCCCTCTTTAAAATCATTTGTACCAAAGCTTTTGCCGAACTCTTCAATTTCAACTTCATACCCATTAAACTTATTATTGTAACCTGCGTTAATAGCTTTGATAGCAGCCTTTACAGCAACGGGTGATTTTGTAATTATTTTTGCTGTTATTTCGAAACACTTATTTAACAATTCTTCTTGTGGCGTAATATGATTTGCAAGTCCCCATTTGTAAGCATCATCTGCACTAATCGTATCAGCTGTAGAAATCATTTCAAATGCTTTTCCTTTTCCAACTAACTGAGCTAAACGTTGCGTTCCTCCGTAACCAGGGATAACGCCTAAGCTAACTTCTGGCAATCCCATTTTCGCGTTTGAACTCACAACACGCATGTGACAAGCCATCGCAAGCTCTAATCCTCCGCCTAAAGCAAAACCATTTACAGCTGCGATAACAGGCTTAGAATAATTTTCAATAAAATTAAATACTTTGAAATGACCATTAGAACTTAATTGCTGCCCTTCTTTCGTTGTAAAATTAGCAAATTCAGCGATGTCGGCACCAGCAACAAAAGCTTTTGTGCCCGAACCCGTAATGATTAATGCACGAATGGATTTATCATTTTCTGCGCTTACTAATGTTTCATGTAACTCTTCTAAAGTTTGCTTGTTTAATGCATTTAATTTATCAGGACGATTAATGGTGATAATCAAAACCTCATTTTTTATTTCTGTAAGTATGTTTTCTAAAGCCATTTCTATGTTCATTTTTGTTTGATTTTCTTGAAACAAATATAAAAGTATAAGCATTAAAAATCTAAAAAGTTATTAACCTACTTTATTCTTTTTTTGCCTTTAAATAACCTACTAGCAAACCTAACCATCATTATACATATACTTCCTCGCCTGTGAAAAAACCGTAAATTATTTGTAAACTTTATATTATTATGTGGGCGTGTTATTGTATTGAAAGAAAGTAAAATCAATTATTGAAAAAGAACTTTCTAGCGTTTCGCAATAAACCAATTGTTTAGTAGATTTTCTCTGTTGTACAACATGGGCTGATGTGTTTTAAAATCAACCAGAGTACAATTTGACTCTTGTAAAATAGCTTGACCTGCAGCTGTATCCCATTCCATCGTTGGACCAAAGCGAGGATATTCATCAGCAACACCTTCTGCAACTAAACACATTTTTATACTACTGCCTGTATTTACAATGTCTACTTTTTGATGATGCCATTTTAAATTATTTATATGCGTATACGTTTCGCTGCTCATGTGCGAGCGACTTGCAACTACCACATAATTTGTTCGTTCGTTTTTGATAGGCAGTTTTTGTGCTATCGAAATAATTGAATCTAATGTTGATGTTTCAATGGTTTCTACTAACTGTTTAAAATCAACTCCACTTATTTTAAAAGCTCCATGGTTTTTATTTGCAAAATATAAATCATTAGAAACGGGAGAAAAAATAACGCCAAGTGTTGGCACTCCATTTTCTACAAGCGCAATGTTAACTGTAAACTCGCCATTACGTTTCACAAATTCTTTCGTTCCATCAAGTGGATCTACAATCCATAATGTATTCCAATGTTTACGAATGTTGTAATCAGCATGAACACCTTCCTCACTCAAAATCTCAATATTAAAAATCTTTAAAACATCTATGATTTTGTCGCTGGCATTTTTGTCGGCTAATGTAACTGGAGATTTATCGTTTTTTAGTTCTACGTCAAAATTTGTTTCGTATACTTTCAGTATTTCGTTACCTGCCAAAACAGAGGCGATAATAGCGTGATGTAAAAGTGCTTGGTAATTCATTTTAAAAAATTAACAATGAGCGTAAATCAAACATAGTGAATTTTATTTCAATAAATTAAATACAATAAAAGAAGATCCGTATGCTAACACACTCATAAAAACTAACTGTATGAATGGCCACTTCCAATGTTTAGTTTCGCTATACGTGGTGGCAAGTGTGCTCATGCATTGCATAGCGAAAGCATAAAAAACTAATAATGACCAACACACCGCTGTTGTATAAACAGGCGCTTGGGTAACTACATTTTTTTCGCTCGCTAATTTTTCTCGCAAGGTTTCTGTATTATCAGAGTCGCCAGAACTATAAATGGTTGCCATTGTTCCAACAAATACTTCGCGAGCAGCAAAGGAGGTGATAAGTGATATTCCGATTTTCCAATCAAAACCAATTGGCGCAATAAATGGTTCTATTTTTTTTCCGAAAATGCCAGCGTAAGAATGTTCTAACTTTTGAGCGTTTAATTCGTCCGCAGGTGTATTTAAAACGAGCGCTTTTTCTTCTAATTGAGAAAACACATTACTTGGTGCGTGACTCGTTAAAAACCAAAGTACAATTGAAATTGCTAAAATAATTTTACCGGCATTAAATAAAAACAATTTTACTTTTTTGAAAACTAACATGCCAACTGTTTGCCACTGAGGCATGCGATAAACCGGCAACTCCATAATGAAATAATTTTTCTCATTTGTTTTCAATACAAACTTTAAAATAACAGCGGCTAAAAAAGCTGCTGCAAAACCTAATAAATACATACCCATGAGTACAATGCCCTTATAACTGAATCCGTAAATGGTATGCTCATCTTTAAACATTATGCCAATGATTAACGTATAAACAGGTAAGCGAGCCGAACAACTTATCAATGGTGTTACTAAAATAGTAATGATGCGTGTTTTCCAATTCGAAATAGTTCGCGTGCTCATAATAGAAGGTATGGCACAAGCAACACTGCTAATCATCGGAATAACAGACTTGCCATTTAATCCAAACTTTTGCATGACTTTATCTAAAATAAAACTTGCCCTTGCCATGTAGCCTGTATCTTCTAAAATAGTAATGAAGAAAAATAATAAGGCGATTTGTGGCACAAAAACAACTATTCCGCTAATACCTGCCAAAACACCGTTAACTAACAAATCATTTAACTCTCCTGCAGGTAAAGCATTTGCTGTATAATTCATGAAAGAAGCAAAAGATTCTTCAATCCATGTCATTGGTAAATCTGCTACAAAAAACACAAACTGAAAAACAATAAATAAGATTAAAAAGAAAAACAGAAATCCAAAAAACTTATGCGTAAAAAAAGCATCAATTTTTTGAGATATGCTTTTATGTAATTGTTCTGGTTTTTTTACACATTTCGCAATGATGTAATTTAATTTATAAAAACGACTGATGTTATCTTCTTTCTCAAATTGTTTAATGAGTTTCGATTCATCTGCACTGCACGTAAATTGTAAATCGATGAGTTCCTTATAACTTTTTAAGGTAGGAAATGATTTAGCTTGTTTTTCGAAATTATAAAAAATAGAATCAGAAACTTTGGCATTTGAAATTTCATTTTTAAGTTCTTCTAACCCAACTTTTTTTCTAGAGTTAATAAATACAACTGCAATGCCTAATAAATTTTCTAATTCATTTTTGTAAATCGTGATGTTTTGTTTTTCAGCCTCATCAATCATATTCAAAGCCAACACACATGGGATTTTTAAATCAATTAGTTGTGTAGCAAGCAATAAATGACGCTTTATGTTTGTTGCATCAGCAACTATCACAATCACATCTAATTTATCAGAAGCAGTATTTAAAATTGTTTTACAAGCAACTTCTTCATCAATCGACTTTGGAAATAAACTATAAGTGCCAGGTAAATCTGTAACAGAAAATGTAGTTCCATTATGATCAAATTTACCTTCATGCTTCTCAACCGTAACTCCAGCGTAATTTCCTGTTTTTTGCGTTAAACCCGTGAGCGAATTAAACAAAGTTGATTTTCCACTATTAGGATTTCCAACTAAAGCAATGTGATATGTATTATTTAGAGTGCTCAATTTGTTTTGTTTAATACAACATCATTTAATAGTGTTACGATAACCGTTGACGCTTCTTGTTTTCTTAAACTTAATACATATCCCGAAACTTCAATCGCAATAGGGTCTCCAAAAGGGGCAATATTAACTAACTTCACAATTTCACCAGGTAAACAACCCATTTCAATAAATTTCAATGATAAAAAATCATCCGTAAATTCTTGCACAACAGCTATCTGTCCTAGTTTTAATTGATCGAGGGTTATCATAAATAAGGTATTAAATATACAGTTTTACAGTAAATTATTACATACCTTAAATATGGTATATGGTGCCTTAAGTGTAAAACTAAAGCTACTAGAACCTATCATTTTTATTATCTTTACAGCCTTAAATTATAGATTCAATGACTTTTTTAGAAGAATTAAACAGACGAAAAACATTTGCCATTATTGCCCATCCTGATGCGGGTAAAACGACCTTAACAGAAAAATTATTATTGTTTGGTGGGGCTATACAATCGGCAGGTGCTGTAAAGTCGAATAAAATAAAAAAAGCAACCACGTCCGACTTCATGGAAATTGAAAAGCAACGTGGTATTTCTGTTTCTACTTCGGTGATGGCTTTTGATTACCGCAATTTTAAAGTTAATATTTTAGATACACCTGGTCACGAAGATTTTGCTGAAGACACTTACAGAACATTATCGGCAGTAGACAGCGTAATTATGGTGATTGATTGTGTGAAGGGAGTTGAACCACAAACACGAAAATTATTAGAAGTGTGTCGCATGCGAAACACACCTGTTATTGTATTCGTCAACAAAATGGATCGTGAAGGTCAAAATGCATTTGACCTATTAGATGAAATTGAAAAAGAATTAAAAATAAGAGTTCGTCCATTAACTTGGCCAATTGGCATTGGTAAAACCTTTAAAGGAGTTTATAATTTATACGAAAAAAAATTATCGCTTTTTCAAGGAGATAGTAAAACCACAGTTGAAGAAAATATTGTTATTGAAGATATTCAAGACACGAAAATTGAAACATACATTACCGAAGATTATGCCAAACAACTTCGCACCGATATTGAATTAATTGATGGTGTGTATGATGATTTTGATAAAGAAGAATATTTAAAAGCAAAAATTAGTCCGGTGTTTTTTGGAAGTGCTGTAAATAATTTTGGCATCAAAGAATTGTTAGATTGCTTTGTTGAAATTGCACCAACACCGCAAGGCAGAGATACAGATGTTGCTGGTGAAATAAAATCTGATGCACCAAAATTTAGTGGATTCATTTTTAAAATTCATGCTAACTTAGATCCTAAACACAGAGATAGAATTGCTTTTTTAAGAATTGTATCAGGAAAGTTTGAAAGGAATAAATATTACTATAATGTGCGCGAAAATAAAGACATGCGTTTTAGTAATCCAACGGCCTTTATGGCTCAACAAAAATCAATCATTGATGAATCATTTCCTGGCGATGTGATTGGCTTGTACGATGCTGGAAATTTTAAAATTGGTGATACGCTTACTGAAGGTCCGAAATTTAATTTTAGAGGCATTCCAAGTTTCTCGCCTGAATTATTTAAATACGTTACCAACCTTGATCCAATGAAAACTAAACAATTACAAAAAGGTTTAGAGCAATTAACGGACGAAGGTGTTGCACAATTATTTACTAAAAAAGCAGATGGACGAAAAGTGGTTGGAACAGTTGGAGCCTTGCAGTTTGAAGTTATTCAACATCGTTTAAAAAGTGAATACAACGCGTCGTGTGGTTACGATTCTATCAGTTTATACAAAGCCCTTTGGATAGAATGCAACGACAAGAAAAAATTAGATGAATTTTTAATTGACAAAGCAAACCACATTGCCTACGACAAAGAAAATCGTTTGGTGTTTTTAGCTGAATCTGCCTGGCTTTTAGAAATGGCACAAACTAAATTTCCTGAAATTAAATTTCATTTAAAGAGCGAGTTTTAATAAAACAACATAAATTATGGCAAACATTTTCGAATTCAATGGTTATAAACCAGTCATCGACAAATCTTCTTTTGTACATCCAAACGCAACCATAACAGGACATGTGATTATTGGTAAAAACGTTTACATAGGCCCAGGTGCTGCCATACGTGGCGATTGGGGAAAAATAATTATTGAAGATGGCTGCAATGTTCAAGAAAATTGCACTATACACATGTTTCCAGGAACAACGGTGTTATTAAAAAAAGGAGCGCATATTGGTCATGGAGCTATTATACATGGCGGTACTATTGGAGAAAATTGTTTAATTGGAATGAATTCTGTGGTAATGGATAATGTTGTGATTGGTGATAATTGCATCATTGGCGCCTTGTGTTTTGTGCCAGGAGAAACCATTATTGAAGCTAGAAAAGTTGTGGTTGGAAATCCTGCAAAAGTGATTAAAGATGTTAGTGATGGGATGATTGAATGGAAAACAAAAGGAACAGCATTGTATCAACAATTACCTGCAGATTGTTATGCCACTTTAAAACCATGTGA
>JBILCJ010000013.1:0-22042 GCA_044353195.1 Bacteroidia bacterium
CATGCATATAGCATGGACTTTTGTAACATATTCGGCACTAGCTAGTAAACCAGGCATTGGGCCAAACGGATTTCCTTTATAATCCATGTCTAAGCCTGCAACAATTACCCTTACGCCACTATTTGCTAATTGATTACAGACGTTTATTAATTCTAGATCAAAAAATTGCGCTTCATCAATACCAATTACATCAACATCGTTTGCTAACAATAAAATTGTAGAGCTTGAAGAAACAGGCGTACTCAAGATTTCGTTTCCTTGATGCGAAACGACATTTTCTTCATGATAACGAGTATCAATTTGTGGTTTAAATATTTCGATTTTTTGTTTAGCAAATTGAGCGCGTTTCAACCGACGAATTAACTCTTCTGTTTTTCCTGAAAACATTGAGCCGCAAATGACTTCAATCCAACCTTTTTTATGGGCGCCTTGTTTAATGTTTTCTAAAAACATGGTTAATTACTATTTAAATTTAAAATCTAAAAATAATCTAACTAAAATTAAAATACTGTATTTTTAATTCTTAATTATTCACAAGATATGCAAACTGATTTTTTATCTAAACAATTAAATTCCTCACTCCACGAATTAAAGAAAGCGATTGAGGATTTTGAAAAACACCAATCGCCGGGCAACAGTATTGCTGAGCAGCTTCATTATGCCATCACTCAAACCAATAAATTAGTTTCGGCGTATTTAGTTTTAAATGAGCATAAAAAAAATTCTTCTGAAATAGAAGTACATTCAACAACAACTCATGTTGTTTCTGTTGCGGAAGTCATTGAAGTTGAAAAGGTAAAGATTGAAGAGCCTGTTGAAGTCATCGAAGCACAAAACGTTGTTTTGGAGCCTATTCCAGCGGTTGGAATAAAGCCTGAAGTTATCGAGAGAATAAGCTTTCCAAAATTAAATATAAACATTAACGATAAATTTAGATTCATAAATGAATTGTTTTCGGGTAACGCAAACGAATATCAAATGGCTATTGAGCAATTGAACGCGACAACTAACATGCATGAGGCTACTGTGTTTTTAAATGGATTAAAAGAAATTTATGATTGGAAGGAAGACAATGAGTTAGTTAAAAGCTTAATGAATTTGGTTGCAAAGAGATTTTAATGACTGAGAGATGAATAGATTTTTTTTAGTTTTTCTTTTTTTCATTTCCGTTCTTGTTGTTGAGGCTCAGGACACAGTTTACGCGCGAAGTGTGATTAAAAAATTAACTTCAAAAAAATTTTTAGGAAGAGGTTACGTAAATAATGCCGTTAATAAAGCAGCGCACTATTTAAAAAAAGAGTTTAAAGAAATCGGGCTAGACCCATTCAATGCATCATTTTCGCAAACATATCGATTTGATGTAAATTCTTTTCCAAACAAAATCGATGTAGTCATTGATGGAAAAAAATTAAAAGCTGGGGAACATTTTTTAATTGACCCGACATCACAAGCAATAAATTCCAATTTTAAATTAATAAGAAAAGATAGCCTTACTTTCGTTTCAGCTAATGAGGGTAAAGAAATCGAATTAAGATTAAAAAAGAAACTGACTTATACAGTTGCTACAAGTCTAAAAAATAAAGTGGTTGTTGAACTATTAAAGGATTCGTTTATGAGTGAATTGAAAGAAATAAACGTTGAATTTAAAAATAAATTCATTCGTGATTTTGAATCTCAAAATATAGCTGGTTACGTAAAAGGAATAGAACAACCAGATAGTTTTTTAGTGTTTTCTGCTCATTATGATCATTTAGGTGCCATGGGTAAAACAGCTTATTTTCCTGGCGCAAACGATAATGCAAGCGGAGTAAGTATGTTGCTAAACTTAGCAAAGTATTATCAAAAAAACCCATCAAAGTATTCTGTGGCATTTCTATTATTTAGTGGAGAAGAGGCAGGCTTGCTTGGATCAAAATATTATACGGAACATCCATTATTTCCATTAAAAGAAATTAAATTTCTTACAAACCTTGATTTACTTGGAACTGGCGAAGATGGCATTATGGTTGTAAACGCTTCAGTATATAAATCTCAGTTTGAAAAATTAGTAAGTGTAAATAATCAAAAGAAGTATGTGTCTCAAATTAAGCAAAGAGGCAAAGCTGCAAATAGCGATCATTATTGGTTTTCAGAGAAAGGAGTTCCTTGTTTTTTTATTTACACATTAGGAGGAATAACATCCTATCACGATGTGTATGATATCGAAAAAACCTTGCCATTAACCGATTATTATGATGTCGGAAAATTATTAATTGACTTTAATAACACATTATAATTTAAGACTCATGTTCTGTTAAGCTCGCAAAATGTGATATAGGCCATTAGCCCAGTTGAAATTTCTAAAGCTTTTTCATCAATATCAAATGTTGAGGTATGAACTCCTGAGGTAATATTTTTTTCTTTATTGCCTGTCCCTAATCGATAAAAACAACTTGGTACTTTTTGCGTAATGTATGCAAAGTCTTCGGCTGTCATTCTTAGTGGCAGTTCTTCTACGTTTTCTTCTCCTAAATAGTCTATGGCTATTTCCTTACATCGATTTGTAAGGTGCACATCGTTTACCAAAAAAGGATATCCGTTTTCTATATTAATATCAGCGGTAGTGTTGTATTTTTCACCTACTGAACGAATGATTTGTTTTATTTTTTCTTTTATTTCTGTTCGCCAGGTTTCGTCCATTGTTCTCAAAGTTCCTGCTAAGTATACGCTAGAAGGAATAACATTAGTTGCTCCTTTTCCTTCTATTTTCCCAAATGCAATTACGGTTGGAATACCGTTGTTGGTATTTTTAGAAACACCTTCCTCGTCGAAATAAAATGGAAATTCTTTTTCAATAGTTTGAATAATGGCAGCTGCTGCATTTAATGGATTGGTATATTCATTAGGCATTGCTGCGTGTCCGCCCTTACCATGTATGGTTATATGTATTTCATCTGTACTAGCCATATACATGCCATTTCTAAATCCAACTTTACCAGCTGGCATACTCGGAAATACATGCTGGGCAATTGCACAATCAACATGTGGGTTTTCTAAAACATCGGCATCAATCATTAAAGATGCGCCACCTGGCAATACTTCTTCGCCAGGCTGGAACATAATTTTTACGGTACCGCTAAATTTATTTTTTAATTTGGTTAAAATTATGATGGTACCTAAAACAGAAGCGCTATGCACATCATGTCCGCAAGCATGCATGATTCCTTCATTCACAGATGCATAATCAGTTTTATTTTCTTCAACAATTGGCAAGGCATCTAAATCTGCACGAAGTAAAACGGTTTTTTTTGTAGGGTCTTGTCCTTCTATGATTGCAATGATTCCCGTTCCAACAATGTTTTTTTGATAAGCAATATTATATTTATCTAAAACAGAACAAATAAATTCAGCAGTTTGAAATTCTTTAAATGATAGTTCAGGATGTTTATGAATGTGTCTTCTAATAGAAACAACTTCTTGAAACCCAAGTTCGGCTAATGTTTTTATTTCAGAAATTAACTGTTTCATATAGAATCTCGTGCCGCTATTTTATTAAGTTCTTCTAATACCTGATCGTAAATATTTTTTAAAACGATTGGATGGTGAGTATAAAAAACCATGGAGGAATCAAATTTTGATTTAGAACAACCGTGTTCTTTTAAAGGATTAAATAAATAAACAGAATCAAATTGTTGTCCCGAAATTCCTTTAATATTAATGCCTGTAGCGCCTTCAGCTAAATAAGCATCGGTAAGTATTTCTACTAACTGTTGATTATCAAGAATTGTTGGAGGAACTAAAATGGCGTCTTCATGTTTCGCCGCACACGATAGAATAAAAAGAGAAAAAGTAAATAAATGTAATCGTATAAATTTCATACAAAGGTAAAGGTAGTAATTTACAGTTGATTTTTAAACTCGTCATATGAGTGCAATAAGCAAACGTTTTTTGGCAACTCTAGTTTATGACTAAAAAAGGAAAACACTCTCCCTGAAATTAAGATAGATTTATGTTTGAAAGTCTTTGCAATCGTTTTTAAATAATCAGTAACCGTAGTCTCATCCATTGGATTTGTGAACGAGGTAACAATCACATCAGGAGAAACTAATTCATTTGCTTTTTCCAAATCTTCTATCGGAACAGATTGCCCTAAATAGTAACATTTATGGCCTTTCGCTTTTATTAAAAAATTGCAGTATAATAAACCAAGTTCATGTAATTCTTTATTTGGTAAATACAGTAAAAATGTTTTTGGATTTGGCGAAATTTCATGAAACAAACCATCAATGCCAACTATAATTTTTTGACGAATTAAATGCGTTATAAAATGTTCTTGTATAGTGTTAATAAGCCCCATTTGCCACATGTTTCCAACTTGTCTTAAGAATGGAAATACAACCTTTTCCATGGTGTTTTCAAATCCAAAATGAATCACGCAGTTTGAAATTATTTTTTCAAACTTTACTTCATTCATTTCAATCATGCTGAGCACTAAATTATCAATTTGATCACTTTCCTTGCTATATGTATTAAGTATTAATTGGGCCTCATGGAGTATTTCGCTACTCGATAATTTTGCAATTTTTGAAATCTTAATCCCGTTATTATTTAATAAAGAAATATTTAAAATGTTTTTTAAATCTTCGGCTGAATAATATCTGATGTTTGTATCTGTTCGCTCTGGTTGCAGTATGCTATATCGTTGCTCCCAAATCCTTAATGTATGGGCTTTTACGCCCGACAGCCTTTCTAAATCTTTAATAGTGTAATGTGTATTCATAATTTTATATGTAAATATAACAACAAAGCGAGCTCTATGTTTATTTTCTCTATTTATTCGAACAAAAATCAAACCGTTTATGATTGATTAAGAACTTTTTTATTTAGAATCATTATAAATTAATAAAAAATGTAATAAAATGTAAAATTTACTACATACATATATAACATTCTGTTATTTTTGTGCGCATATTTTTGTCATAATAATGTCATTAAATTGCGTAAACACATTCAAAATTAGATACAATTCTATGCATAACAATATGTCTCATTTCTCTTTAAAACCCTTTATTTCTGCGGTTTTTTTGTTATTTGCTTTTTCAATTAGTTTAAAAGCTCAAGATGGCGCTAAAATTTTTAAACAAAATTGTGCTGTTTGTCACTCATTAACGGATCAAAAATTAACTGGTCCAGGTTTGTTAGGAGTAGCAGGTCGTGTTCCAAAACCAGAAACAGAATGGTTATCAAAATGGATCAAAAACAATAATAAAGTCATTGCCTCTGGTGATGCTTATGCAAAATCTTTAGTAGCTAATAATGGAGGTGCAGATGGAATGAGTGAATTTGAGTATTTAACGGATGACGAGTTAAAAGCTTTAGTTGCTTATGTAATTGCTCCACCTGCAGAAGTGAAGCCTGCTACTGTTGTAACTGGTGGAACAACAGATGAAGCAACAGAAGAAGTTAAAGGTGCTATTGACCCATTGTATTTATTATTAGGTTCAATTGTTTTATTAGCTATCATAGTTGGTGCTTTAAGAAGCGTTCGTCATTCATTAGCTAATTCTTTCAACAAGAAAGAAGGTAAACCTGAATTGCCAGAAATGACTTTTTCTCAAGAAGTAAAACATTGGATGGGAAGTCATCGCAGATTAGTTGGTGTATTTGTTATTATTATCTTATTTGTTGGCATGAAATCTTGCTGGAATGCTTGTTACAATTTAGGAGTCTATTATGATTATACAACTCAAAAAGGATATAAACCGGAACAACCTATTAAATTCTCTCATAAACTACATGCTGGCGACAACGAAATTGCTTGTCAGTATTGTCATAACACCGTTGAAAAATCTCGTCATGCGGGAATTCCATCTGTAAATGTTTGTATGAACTGTCATAAAGGAATTCAAAAAGGACCTCAATATGGCGAAACTGAAATTCAAAAAATTTATGATGCTTCAGGCTTCAATCCTAAAACTGGAAATTATGATAAACCTGAGAATCCAATTAAATGGATAAAAGTTCATACGTTACCTGATCATGTTTACTTTAATCACTCACAACACGTTGTTGTAGGTAAACAAGATTGTGCAAATTGCCACGGAGATTTAAAGAAAATGACTGTCGCAGAACAAAAAACGCCTTTAACTATGAAATGGTGTATTGAATGTCATAGAAAAACAGAAGTTGCAATGGAAGGCAACGCTTATTATGACAAAATACATAAAGCTTTAAAAGAAAAATATAAAGGACAACATGACGTTAAGTTGACGGTTGAAAAAATCGGAGGACTTGAATGCGCTAAATGTCACTATTAATTGTTAGAAACCGGTAATTAGAAGAAATATCACACATGACAATGTCAAAAAAATACTGGAAAGGTTTACCTGAATTAAACAACAGCGAAGCCTTTGTACAAAGCAAAAACAATGAGTTTGCAGAGAATTTACCAATGGAAGATTTCCTTACAGGTGATGATGCAAAAACTAATGGCACAAGCCGTAGAGATTTCTTAAAGGTAATGGGATTTAGCACGGCTGCGGTTGCGTTAGCTGCTTGTGAAACTCCTGTTAATAAAGCGATTCCATACGTTGTGAAGCCAGAAGAAGTAACTCCAGGCGTAGCTAATTTTTATGCTTCAACATTTTATGATGGACATGATTATGCATCTATTCTTGTTAAAACTCGCGAAGGTCGTCCAATAAAAATTGAAGGTAATGATTTATCTAAGGTTACTAATGGCGCAACAAGTGCAAGGGTTCAATCTTCTGTATTAAGTTTATATGATGGATCTCGTTTAACAGGACCATTAGCAAAGGGTCAATTAACAACATGGAAAAATGTTGATGATGCTGTTGTAAAATCAATGTCTGTTGGTCAAGCTGTTATATTAACATCAACCATTATTAGTCCATCTACTAAAGCTGTTATAGCTGAGTTTACATCAAAATACCCAAATGCAAAACACGTAACTTTTGACGCTGTTTCTTATTCTGCATTAATCAATGCAAATAAAAATGTATTTGGAAAATCAGTGGTTTCGTCTTATGATTTTTCAAAGGCAAAAACGATTGTTGGTATAGCTTGTGATTTTTTAGGAACTTGGTTGAATCCAATTGAATTCGCAAATCAATATAGTAAAACACGTAAAGTAAATAGAGAAAATTTGGAAATGAGTAAACATTACCATTTTGAAGCTAATTTATCTTTAACGGGTGCTAATGCTGATGAGCGTTACATGGTTAAACCATCTGAATTTGGAAAAGTAATTGCTTCCTTATATAATGAAGTGGCAAACGCTACAGGAAATTCAAAAGTATCTGAAGGAAAAATTTCTAATTCTGCGGCTTCAAAAGCGATTTCAAAAGCAGCAAAAGAGTTAGTTGAAAATAAAGGGAAATCGATTGTGGTTTGTGGTTATAATGATGAGTCATGCCAAACCTTAGTGAACGGTATTAATAAAATGCTTGGGAATTATGGTAAAACAGTTGATGTTGATTTGCATTTTAATTTAAAGCAAGGTAACGATAAAGATTTTATCGATTTAGTTGCTGATATGAATGCAGGTGAAGTTGGGACATTAATGACTTACAACTGTAACCCTGTTTATACTGCTCCAGCATCGTTAAAATTTGAAGCAGCATATAAAAAAATTGCAACAAAAGTTTCTTTTTCTCAATCGTTAGATGAAACGTCTTTACTTGCTGATTATGTTTGTCCAGATAACAACTTCCTAGAATCTTGGGGTGATGCAAATCCAAAACGTGGACATTATTCATTACAGCAACCAACAATTAATCAAATATTCAGAGCTCCTCGTTATGAAGGAACTCGTCAGGTTCAAGACACGTTATTAAAATGGTCTGGAATCAAAACAGATTATTTATCCTATTTACAAGGATATTGGAATAATCATGTGTTTCCTCAACAAGGAAAATATTTAGATTTCGCTTCTTTTTGGGCTCATACATTACATGATGGAGTATTAAAAGTATCTGTTGTTAAAGATATTCCATTTACTCCTGTAAAAGTTGATTCAACTGGAAAAATTGAAGCGACAGGTGTTGCATCTTCTATTTCTGATTCATTAGCTTCAGAAGTTAATTCAAATACAGGTGCTATTAAAACGATCACTTTACTTGGTGCTACTGAAGCAACAGTAATTGCTGTTGATTACAATAAATTTGCAAGCACTGCAACTTCTGCAAAAGGAGGAGAGTTTGAACTTGTGGTTTATGAAAAAGTAGGTTTAGGTAATGGTAGTCAAAGTAATAATCCATGGTTAATGGAATTACCGGATCCTATTTCTAAAGTGACTTGGGATAACTATATTACCATGAGCCCTGCAGATGTGGCAAAATTGGGTTTAAATGAAATGAAGCGTCAAGACATTATTGGTTCTATTGCAGAATTAACAGTGAATGGCACAACAATTAAAGTTCCTGTTTACCCTCAACCAGGACAAACTGAAGGAACGATTGGTTTAGCAATTGGGTATGGAAGACAAGCAAGCTCAATGAAAGTTGCTTTTGGTGTAGGTCAGAATGCTTATCCATTTGTTAGTGTTTCAAATAATACTTTTACAAATTCAAACTTATCTGTATCTGTTAAAGCTACTAAGGATGAACATAAATTTGCGGCTACTCAAATTCACCACACAATTATGGGTCGTGAAGAGTATTTATTACGCGAGGTTTCTTTAAAAGAATATAAAAATAAAGAAAAAGAAATTTGGAATCCCATTGCTGCATTGCCAGCTCATGGTGGTGGCAAAACCCCAATTGCGGAAGTAGATTTATGGGCAGAACATCCTCGTATGAATCACAAATGGGGATTAACTATCGATATGACATCTTGTATTGGATGTGCAGCTTGTGTTGTTGCTTGTACTGTTGAAAATAACGTACATGTTGTTGGTAAAGAAGAAGTAGGTAAAACACGTGAAATGCATTGGTTACGTATTGATCGTTACTATACTTCAGACATGAACAAGGATAAGGCTCAAGAAGAACATATTGGAGCTAAACAGATGTATTTGGATATGGAAAATCCTTCGAATAATCCGACGGTAACATTCCAACCAATGATGTGTCAGCATTGTAATCATGCACCATGCGAAACTGTTTGTCCAGTTTTAGCAACTAGTCATAGTTCAGAAGGTTTAAACATGATGACTTATAATCGTTGTATTGGCACTCGTTATTGTGCAAACAACTGTCCGTTTAAAGTTCGTCGTTTCAACTGGTTTAATTATATCGATAATTCAGATTTTGCAGATGTAAATCCAGCTCAACAAGATTTAGGTCGTATGGTATTAAATCCAGATGTTGTTGTTCGTAGTCGCGGTGTAATGGAAAAATGTTCTATGTGTGTTCAACGTATACAAGCAGGTAAGTTAGTTGCAAAAACAGCTAAAATGCCGATTGTAGATGGAGCGATTAAAACAGCTTGTCAACAGGCATGTCCAACAAATGCAATTATGTTTGGTGACGCTAACGATGAAAAGGCAGAAATCTCTAAATGGAGAAGTGATGATAAAAACTATGTTTTATTAGAGGAAGTAGGTATTAAGCCAACAGTTTCTTACTTATTAAAAGTTAGAAATCAGGAAGAGGAAATACACACTCATGCATCTCATGCTACTCCAAAAGGTGAGTCACATAAAGAAGAACATCATTCATAAACATAAATTAAAAATTAGTTATAAATTCTGAATTAATCATATTATGCACGCAGAATCACAGATAAGAGAACCATTGATATTAGGTAACCCAACTTACCGAAAAATCACCGACGATATTATTGCTCCTATTGAAGGGAAAGCAAACCGATTATGGTATATTTTATTTACTATATCGGTATTAGGTTTCATGTGGGGTATCGGATGTTTATCATATACAATTGGCGTAGGTATTGGAGCTTGGGGTTCTAATAACGGTGTTGATTGGGCTTGGGATATTACTAACTTCGTTTGGTGGATTGGTATTGGTCACGCTGGTACATTAATTTCTGCTGTATTATTATTGTTCCGTCAAAAGTGGCGTATGGCTATTAACCGTTCAGCTGAAGCTATGACTATTTTCGCTGTATTATGTGCGGCCATTTTCGTTACACTTCATACTGGTCGTCCATGGTTAGATTATATGTTATTTCCTTTACCAAATCAATTTGGTTCATTGTGGCCTAACTTTAACTCTCCATTATTATGGGACGTTTTTGCCGTATCTACTTATGCTACAGTTTCCATTGTGTTTTGGTATATTGGTTTAATACCTGATTTTGCAATGATTCGTGATAGAGTTGTGAAACCTAAAATGAAAAAAGTTTATGCTTTATTATCTTTTGGTTGGGGTGGAAGCGCTCGTCATTGGAGTCGTTTCGAAGAGGTCTCTTTAGTTTTAGCTGGATTATCTACACCGTTAGTATTCTCAGTTCACTCGATTGTATCTATGGACTTTGCTACGTCTATTCTACCAGGATGGCATACAACAATTTTTCCTCCATATTTCGTTTCTGGAGCAGTTTTTTCTGGTTTCGCAATGGTACTAACATTGATGTTAATCGTACGTAAAGTGTATAAATTAGAAGCATACATTACTATTAAACACGTTGAATACATGAATATTGTAATTATTGTTACAGGTTCTATTGTAGGTGTAGCGTATTTAACAGAGTTATTTATGGCTTGGTATTCTGGTGTAGAATGGGAACAATATGCATTCTTAAACAGAGCAACTGGTCCAATGGCTTGGGCTTACTGGATGATGATGACTTGTAATGTTATTTCACCACAATTATTTTGGTTTAAAAAATTACGTACAAGTTTAGCGTTTACATTTGTTCTTTCTATTGTAGTTAACATCGGTATGTGGTTCGAACGTTTTGTAATTATTGTTCCTACTTTATGCCGTACGTATTTACCATCTACTTGGAATTCATATTCACCATCTTTTGTTGATGTAGGTATTTTTGTTGGTACTATCGGAATGTTCTTCACATTATTCTTATTATATTCTCGAACATTCCCTGTTATTGCACAAGCTGAGTTAAAATCTATTTTAAAATCTTCAGGAGAAGAACATAAAAAATTAGCAGAAGAACACGCTCACTAAATTGATTTATTTCGGTTTATAACTTGAGAAAAAATAAAATAAAAAGTTTGATTTATTAAAAAAATATGATAACAAAAAACATTATACACGGCATATTTTCAGATGAAGTTCCTTTGATAGAAGCTTGTAAGAAATTGCGTTCTTCAGGAATTCGTATCAACGAAGTTTACACTCCGTTTCCATTGCATGGAATTGATCCAATCATTGGAGTTCCGCGCACACGTTTAGCTATTTGTGCATTTATTTATGGATTAATAGGTTTAGGTTTAGCTACATTAATGATGTGGTACATGATGATCCATGATTGGCCAAATGATATTGGTGGAAAACCAAATTGGAGTTATTATTTTAACATCCCTGCATTTATTCCGATTTCATTTGAGGCCACTGTATTTTGTGCTGCACATGGAATGGCATTAACATATTTATTACGTTGTATGTTGGTACCAGGTGCAAAGGCAAAAAATCCTGATCCTCGCACGACAGATGATAAATTCATGATTTATTTAGAGTTGAATGAAGAACAATCAAAAAAGGCTGATGAAATTTTACGCTCTAACGGCGCAGAAGAAGTTAACTACAAAGGAACCTTAGTGATTGAAGCAAAATATTAATAGTACAAAATTAAATTAAAAATAATACTGATGAATATATCTTATAAAAATTTGAAACTCTTTACTTGCGGAACTTTCGTAGTAATGTTAGTTGCAGGTTTTACATCATGTGGTAAAAAAGACGCAAACAGTCCTGGATTTGAATTTATGCCTGACATGTATCGTTCGCCATCTGTTGAAAATTACGGAACTTATATTATTGGTGACGACACCTTAAACAGTGCTATGTTACCAGTGAAAGGAACTATTGCTAGAGGTTATATACCTTACGTTTATCCGAATACAGTTGAAGGATATGAACAAGCGGGAATGTATTTAAAGAATCCACTTGCTTTAACCCCTCAAGTTGAAAAAGACGGAGAAGTACTCTTCGGAAAATTTTGTATACACTGTCATGGTGCAACAGGAGCAGGTGATGGAAAGGTAGCAGCTAAGTTGCCAGGGCCACCGCCAGCCTATAATGGACCGTTAAAAAATTTACCAGAAGGTAAAATTTTCCATTCTATTACTTATGGAAAAAACTCAATGGGAAATCATGCTAGTCTTTTAAATACTCAAGAGCGTTGGACTTTAGTACACTATGTGCAAAAATTACAAGGACCAAAAACAGTTGCGGTTGATTCTACAGTAAAAGCAGTTCCAACTAACACAGTAGTAGCAAAGCCATAATTGTATATTAATTAAACGAATTTAAAGACATAACTGAATTACAATAATATGAACACTGAAAAATTAAATTTCGTATTTCCTTCAAAAACAAAAATGGTATCCATGCTTTTAATGGCAGTCGGATTAATATCTATCATTTGTATGTTTGTTTTTGATACAAACGCTGAAGACCATCATTATCAGCATAATAGAGCTTGGGCTAATATTTTTGCAGGCTCATTTTACTTTATGGGTATTGCTTTAGCATCTGTATTCTTTTTAGCATTGCAATACGCGGCTGAATCAGGATGGTCAACTACTATAAAAAGAATCATCGAAGCAACAACAACTTTTTTACCTTATGGGTTATCTTTTTTACTATTGATATTTATTTTCGGTCAATTACACATGAATACCATATATCCTTGGATGGCAGAAGGTGTTGATGATGTAGCTTCTCCAAATTATGATAAAGTTATTGCTGGTAAAATTGGTTATTTTGGTGTGTTTTGGTGGGTTAGAACAATTTTATATATGGTTGCTTGGGTATTATTTTCTTGGAAGTTAAGAAAAAACTCTAGCGAAGCTGACGCACTAGGCCACGAAGATTCTAAAGGATTTCATTGGAAAAACATTAAGTTAAGTGCTTATTTTCTTGTATTATTTGCTTATACATCATCAACTGCTGCTTGGGATTGGTTAATGAGCATTGACACGCATTGGTTTTCTACGATGATGGGTTGGTATGTATTTTCAGGTATGTGGGTTAGTTCTATGATTACCGTTACAATTTTAGTTGTTTGGTTAAAAAAATTAGGTTACTTAGATTTTGTAACTGAAAGTACAGTTCATGATATCGGAAAATGGATGTTTGCTATATCTTTCCTTTGGGCTTACCTATACTTCTCTCAATTTATGTTAATTTGGTATGCTGATATTCCTGAAGAGGTTGTTTATTATAAAACACGCTGGGAATCTTACAAAGCATTAATGTGGACAGTATTTTTTGTAAACTTTGCGTTTCCAATGATTATGTTAATGAGTAGAGATTCAAAACGTAACTTCTTCTTCTTAATTTTTGTAGGCGCTATTATTTTTATTGGTCATTATTTAGATATGATTATGATTGTAATGCCTGGAACTGTTGGTCACAATTGGACTGGATTAAGCTGGATGGAAGTTGGTACATTCTTCTTCTTCTTAGGATTGTTTATTTATGTGGTATTAACAAATCTTGCGAAAAAACCATTATTAGTAAAAAACCATCCTTTCTTATCAGAAAGTTTACACCACTCTTATTAATCAAACATCGAAAACATCAATAAATCGAACTATAAAATTGTTATAATATGAAATTGTTAATTTTAATCGGACTTGTACTCTTAATTATCGCTGTTCATCAGCTAATGCGTGTTGTTGAGTTATCTCGTCAATTTAAAAACACGAAAGAATGGAATGTTTCAGAAAGCGATAATACCTTTAACGGAAAATTAATGCTGGTTTTTGGGATATTATTTTTAGGATTCTTTTTTTGGCAAATAAACAGATGGAGTGATAACTCGTTGCCTGGTGCAGCTTCAGTGCATGGTTTGAAGGTAGACCAACTTTGGGACTATAACATGTATTTAATTTCTTTTGTATTTGTTGTAGTAAACGGAGTTTTGTTTTATTTCGCTTACAAATATTCTGGAAAAAATGACACAAAAGCAACTTTTTTAGCCCATGATAATCGTTTAGAAATGGCTTGGACTGTAGCTCCAGCAATTGTGTTAGCAGGTATCATTATTTTTGGATTAAAATATTGGAATGAAATAACTGACCGTTCAACAAATCCAAATAAAATTACTGTTGAATTGTATGCAAAACAATTTGATTGGACGGCTCGTTATGCAGGAAAAGATAAAATATTAGGTTCAACAGACTATCGTCAAATTGACGGGCAGAACATTGTTGGTTTAGATACTTTAGATGCAACTTGTTATGATGACATCATTGTAAGAAATGAGTTTCATATTCCAGTTAATAGAGAGATCGAATTTAAAATGCGTTCACGTGATGTAATTCACTCTGCATTTATGCCTCACTTTAGAGCGCAAATGAATTGTGTTCCAGGTATGGTGACAGAGTTTAGATTTACACCAAATAAAACAACTGCTGAAATGCGCAAAGATCCTTATGTTATTAAAATGATGAAAGAAATTAATGATGTAAGAGCTAAGCAAAATAAAGAACCAATTGAATTTGACTTTATGTTGTTATGTAATAAAATTTGTGGAGGTTCTCATTACAATATGCCAATGACAATTATTGTTGAGAGTGAAAAGGATTATAACGCTTGGATTGCAAAACAAAAAGTGGTTAAAACATTGGCTTCAAAATAAAATATAATTAAAAATATTGTTTACTAAATAAAGAGTTAAAAAATGGCAAACGCACATTCAATAGATTTATCGGAACACGCAGGACATCACGCACATGATCACGCTCACGAAGAAGAGCATCAATCATTTGTAGCTAAGTACATTTTTAGTATGGATCATAAAATGATCTCTCGTCAATTTTTAATTACAGCCGTTGTGTTGGCTGTTATTGCAATGACGATGTCTATCATTTTTCGTATGCAATTAGCTTGGCCAGGAGAAAAATTTGCATTTATTAATGCGATGCTTGGCGATACTTGGGGTAAGGACGGCGTTCTAGATCCTAATATGTATTTAGGTTTAGTTACCATTCATGGAACATTGATGGTATTCTTTGTTTTAACGGGAGGATTATCAGGAACGTTTGCTAATTTATTAATACCTTATCAAGTTGGAGCACGTGATATGGCTTCTGGCTTTCTAAATATGTTATCATATTGGTTCTTTTTTGCATCAAGTATAATCATGTTAGCTTCATTATTTATAACTGATGGACCTGCTTCAGGAGGGTGGACAATTTACCCGCCTTTATCAGCTTTACCAGAAGCTATGCCGGGTTCAAAGTTAGGTATGACAATGTGGTTAATTTCAATGACATTATTCATTGTTTCTTCTTTATTAGGAGGTATTAATTACATTGTAACCATTATTAACTTACGAACAAAAGGCATGAAAATGACTCGCATGCCTTTAACCATGTGGGCTATTTTAATTACAGCTATTTTAGGTGTATTATCTTTTCCAGTTTTAGTTTCAGCGGTTGTATTACTAATTTGTGATAGAAGTTTAGGAACTAGCTTTTACTTATCTGATATTTACATTGGAGGTCGTCCTTTAGATAATGTAGGTGGTAGCCCTGTATTATTTGAACATTTATTTTGGTTTTTAGGACATCCGGAAGTTTACATTGTTATTTTACCAGCATTAGGTATTACATCTGAAATTATTGCAACCAACTCTCGTAAACCAATTTTTGGATACAGAGCGATGATTGGTTCAATGTTAGCTATTGGGTTCTTATCGTTTATTGTGTGGGGGCATCATATGTTTTTAACCGGAATGAATCCGTTTTTGGGCTCTGTATTCGTGTTTACAACATTACTGATTGCGATTCCTTCAGCAGTTAAAGCATTCAACTATATTACTACTTTATGGAAAGGGAATATTCAATATACTCCTGCGATGTTGTTTTCTATTGGATTAGTTTCTTCATTTGTTACAGGTGGTGTTACTGGTATTATTTTGGCAGATTCAACGTTAGATATTAACGTTCATGATACTTATTTTGTTGTTGCTCACTTCCACATCGTAATGGGATTATCCGCTATCTTTGGTATGTTTGCAGGTGTTTATCATTGGTTCCCTAAATTATTTTTGCGTATGATGAATAAAAAGTTAGGCTATTTACACTTCTGGACAACTTTTGTTTGTGCTTATGGCGTTTTCTTTCCAATGCATTTCTTAGGATTAGCTGGAGTGCCTCGTCGTTATTACACAAATAGTAATTTCCCAATGTTTGATAATTTAGTTGACATTAATGAGATTGTTACGGTGTTTGCTATTTTAGCAGCATTAGCGCAAGTTATATTCATGTTTAATTTCTTTTATAGTATATTCCGTGGAGAAAAATCTCCTCAAAACCCATGGAATTCAAATACATTAGAATGGACAACACCGATGGCAAACATTCACGGTAACTGGCCAGGGCCATTGCCAGTTGTTCATCGTTGGGCTTATGATTATAGTAAGCCAGGTGCATCTGCTGATTTTATACCTCAAACGGTTCCATTAGCAGAAGGTGAGCATGATAATGGAGAACATTAAAAAATTTAAATCCCGATTTATTCGGGATTTTTTTTTGAATTTTTACATTAAAATTTAGTTGAATTAAAAATCACACATTTAACATTTATTTATATCAGTCTAACAGTATCTTTGTTTAAAATAATAACATGCAAGTATTTAAGTTTGGTGGCGCTTCAGTAAAAGATGCAGAAGCTGTTATAAATGTAGCGAAGGTTTTAAAACAAATTCAGAAAGACACTCAGCTTTGTGTTGTTATTTCTGCGATGGGAAAAACAACGAATGCTTTAGAAGAACTAACGAATGCTTTTTTTTATAAAACAGGTAATCCTAGTTTAATTTTAGAGGGCATCAAAAAATTTCATTTCGACATTTGCGATCAATTATTTTTAAGCACTACGCATTCAATTTATCAAGATTTAGAAAATACATTTGTAGAACTTTATTGGTCGATTGAAGATGAACCAACGCACTCCTATGATTTTGAATACGACCAAATCATCAGTATTGGTGAAATACTATCTACAAAAATAGTTTCAGCTTATCTAAACAGTGTGAACGTTAGTAATAGTTGGATCGACGCACGTGGACTTATCCAAACGGATAATACATATCGTGATGCGGTTGTTGATTTTGATTTAACTGAAACATTATTACATAAATCTCTTATTCCACTTTTCAATCATACAAACATCATAGTAACTCAGGGATTTATTGGAGGGACTTCAGAAAATTTTACAACCACATTAGGTCGTGAAGGATCTGATTACACGGCTTCGATTATAGCTTATTGTTTAAATGCTACTAGTGTTACTATTTGGAAAGATGTTCCCGGTGTTTTAAACGCAGATCCAAAGTGGTTTAATCATACCAAGAAAATAGATGAATTAAGTTATCAAGACGCGATTGAATTAACATATTATGGCGCCACTGTTATTCATCCAAAAACGATAAAACCTATTCAAAATAAAAACATTCCACTTTATGTAAAATCATTTCTGCAACCTGAGCAAACAGGAACAACTATAAAACAATCAGATGCGAGATTAAATATTCCATCTTATATTTTTAAGATGAATCAAGTATTAATTTCAATTCAGCCAAAAGATTTTTCTTTTATTGCTGAAAATAATTTGAGCTTTATTTTTGAAGTGTTTTCAAAGCATCATGTAAAAATAAATTTGATGCAACTTTCCGCAATTAGTTTTTCAGTGTGTTGCGACCATGATAAAACAAAAATAGATGCCTTGGTTGAAGATCTTCAGCATACATTTAAAGTGTTATATAATTCAAATTTAGAGTTGATGACTGTAAGGTATTATACTCCTGAAACAATTGCATCTTTAACAAAAAATAAAATTATTTTATTGGAACAGAAAAGTAGGTTTACTGTTCAAATGGTTATGCAGCATGAAATAGGACTTTAATTAATAATTTTAAATTTATAGTAATGGCTTCAGATTCTCAACATATTGGCTCACCTCCAGGCACATTATTTTATAATGGTGAAGTGAGAAATGAACCTGTAAAAATAACATTGATAGAATTTAACGAAACTGAATTTTTTGAAGATGAATATTATAATTTAGAAGACTGCATTTCACATGTTAAACCCAATATGGTTAAGTGGATTAATGTTGGAGGGATACATCAAACGGATTTAATAGAAAGCATAGGGAAAATATATGACATACACCCTTTAACGCTTGAAGACATTGTGCATGTTGATCAACGTCCAAAATTCGAAGACTACGAGCATTATGTTGTTGCAATGATGAAAATGATAACTTACTCTAAGCAGGTTGATTCGGAGCAGCTAGCTATTATTTTATTAGACAATACAGTTATTTCTTTTCAAGAACCGCAAGGAGGTGATGCATTTGATATCATTAGAAATCGACTAAGAACTGCAAAAGGAAGAGTTAGAAAATTAGGCGCCGATTATTTAGCTTATGCATTAATGGATGCTGTTGTCGATTGTTATTTTACATGTATTGAAAAAATTGGCGATAAAGTTGAAGAAATTGAAGAAGATATTATTAATAATTCAGACAAAAAATCACTGCTTGAATTATATCACTTGAAGCGTGAAATGATTTATTTGCGTAAACAAGTTTGGCCACTTCGGGATATGATTAATAATATGATACGCTCAGAAACACATCTTATAAATCCATCAACCGATATTTATTTGAGAGATTTAAGCGATCATGTTACACGAATAATCGATACAGTTGAAACCTATCGGGATTTGTTATCTGGCATCATGGATATTTACTTGAGTACAAACGCGAATAAAATGAATGAAGTGATGAAAGTGTTAACGATCATGTCATCCATTTTTATTCCTGTTACATTTATTGCTGGAGTGTATGGAATGAATTTTGACAACATGCCCGAACTAAAAACCCAAAATGGTTATTATTTTATTTGGGCTGTGATGATTTCAATTATTATAGGCTTGCTAATTTATTTTAAAAGAAGAAAGTGGATGTAACCACTGATTTTATTGACTTAAATTATAATAAAAACGTAATCCAAATCCATTTTGTAATTTAAATTTTGGATTATAGCCAATACTAATTCTGTCGTAAGACGGACTGTATAAAAGTTGAACAGTATATTTCGGGTTTATCGTTAAATGTAAACCTAGGCCGGCAAATGCACCAATTCCAGCCCCAACTAAGTATTTCGGACTGTAATAACTATAAGGCACTTGATTATAAACAGTCATTAAGTCAGCAGATATATTATTTGCCCCATTAAACAAATCACTGTTTAAATAAATCATATTTTTTTGAGCCTTAGAAAAAATGACATTTAATCCACCTTCAACCATGAATTTTAATTTTTCATTTTTTCCAATTATTTTTTGATACCCTAATTGCATCATCATGCGTTGCTCAGCTCCAGTAATTGTAAATTGATTTTGTTTCGCTTGACTTTGAAATCCATTACTTGTAGTTGTCGAACTGATTGTGAATTTCCCATCTACGACGAGTTTGGATGCATTAATATTAAAAATGATGTTTGTTTTCTTATCAACCTGGTATCGGGTGTTTAATCCAACCATATAGGTTGTGGTATACCTTAGATTTGTTGGCATATTCTGCTCATTAAAATACCAATCTTTATGCTCTACATTTAACAGTTGGGCAATAAGGTCAACGCCGCCATAACCACCACCGTAAATATTTACAATTTGATTGTATAATATACTATTTGCAAATGTATTTCTTACGCCAAATTCATCAAAGCCATAGCCATCGTACAACCCAGCAGTTGAATGATTAGCCCAAAATGCACCCACATATGCACCAGCATGAAAAGTTTTTTGATTTGGATTTAAGGTAACTGTTGAACTCGAATCATCTTCTGTTTGTTCGTTTGCTTGTGAAAAGCCTTTAAGACTTGCCAAAGATAAACACAGCCAAAAACCAATAATTTTTAATTTAAATTTCATAACCAAATGTATTATTTTTTGATTATCAATTAAAATAAATCGCTCATAAAATGTAAAACTAGTTTTGCGATTTTAGAATAGATTCCATTAAAATTTTGCGAGCTAAAAAAATTCTACTTTTTACGGTACCTAAAGGAAGTTGCATTTCTTTTGCAATCTCTTCATATTTATATCCGTTATAATACCTAGTGAATGGAATTTTATATTGATCTTCCAACCGTTCAATTTTATTATAAATATCTTTCGCCGCTAATCTTGACTCTGTGATATCTTGATAATTATTTTTCCAAGCTCTAGCCATGGCCACATCCGAATTCGTTTGCATAATTTGCTTTGTTCTTACAGCTCTACGGTAGGAATTAATAAACGTATTTTTCATAATGGTGAAAAGCCAAGCTCTAAAGTTTGTACTATCTTCAAACTTATCCTTATATGTTATGGCTTTTACAAAAGTATCTTGTAATAAATCGAGCGCATCATCCGTATTATGCGTTAAACTCAACGCAAAATTATTCAATGATTGTTTTTCATTTGATAGTTTGGTATTAAATTCAATTGCCGTCATATTTATTTTGTTTAACTAGTTATGTGAAAATGTTAAACAAATATATAGATATGTTTAACAAAATAGCAATATTGTTAAACAAAATGATACAATCGGTTGAATTTCAGTTAATTAAAATTTAAATTGCTTCTTGGATTTAGGATAAAGTCGTTAATTTAATGTCATAACGTAAAACAATGATTTTTTCATAGAATTGTTTCATAAATTGTGAATACTAAGTTGAAAGTGTTTGCAGTAAACAAAGGCATTTTATTTAACTTCGGAAAAAAATTGGACATGTCTCAAGAACTTAGTGAACAAGAAGAAATACGAAGAGCGAAATTAGCCGAATTAAAAAATTTAGGAATAGAGCCTTATCCGGCCGAAGAATTCCAAATCAATGCAACGGCGCAGGATATAAAGGAAAACTATGAACGTGATAAGTTAAATTACAAAGATATTAGTTTGGCTGGTCGTATCATGAGCGTACGTGATATGGGTAAAGCTGCATTTGCCGTGCTACAAGATAGCACAGATCGAATTCAAATATATGTGCGTCGTGATGATATTTGCCCAAATGAAGATGACAAACAATTGTACGATACGGTTTGGAAAAAATTAATTGATCTCGGTGATATCATCGGAATTCAAGGCTATGTGTTTACAACTAAAACTGGCGAAACTTCCATTCATGTTACCAATTTTAAATTACTATCTAAATCATTAAAACCATTACCTGTTGTAAAAACAGATGAAGATGGAAAGTCATTTGATGAAGTAACAGACCCTGAATTTCGTTACCGCCAGCGTTATGTGGATTTAATCATCAATCCAAGTGTCAAAAAAACATTTGAACAACGAACAAAAATTATTTCTTCGATCAGAAATTTTTTAAATGATCACGGTGCTTTAGAAGTCGATACACCTGTGTTGCAGTCTATTCCAGGTGGCGCTGCTGCTCGCCCTTTTTTAACGCATCATAATGCCTTAGACATGCCATTGTATTTGCGCATTGCTAACGAACTTTATTTAAAACGTTTAATTGTTGGTGGATTTGATTGGGTGTACGAGTTTAGTCGTAATTTTCGTAATGAAGGCATGGATCGCACGCATAATCCAGAATTTACAGTGTTAGAATTTTACGCGGCCTACCGTGATTATTTTTGGATGATGAATACAACTGAAAAGTTGCTCGAAAAAATTGCTGTAGATTTGCATGGCACTACTGAATTAACGGTTGGAGATAAATCAATTAGCTTTGCCCCACCGTTTAAACGCATTACTATTTTTGATGCCATTAAAGAGCATACAGGTGTTGACGTCAGTAAAATGGATGAAGTTGAATTAAGGGCCGTTTGTAAATCATTACATATTGATATTGACGAAACCATGGGTAAGGCAAAATTAATTGATACATTATTTGGAGAGAAATGCGAAGCTAATTATATTCAGCCAACATT
>JBILCJ010000115.1:0-7107 GCA_044353195.1 Bacteroidia bacterium
AAAACTGTCGAAGTATCGCCAGGCAAGGGTTTCGCCTCCCTGTTGAAAATTTTTATTAGGAATACTAAACGCTGTTGGCAAAGGATTTCCTTTTATAGTAGAATACAATTCATGTGGTATATTTAAAAGATTCCAATTACTTTCATCTACCAACTTAGGAATTTCATTCATTTTATGTTCCCAAAGCTGTTCCCAATTATGTCGATTCTTTAATTTTCTGATAACTCCATTTGTTTGAAACTCATTCCACTCTATGGAATTATTTTTAAATACCTTTTTAAGATATTTATCTCGTTGGTAAGTTAATTCATTTCCAATTTCTTGATGCGAAAAAACAGTTGATATCGTATAGTTTTTCATCAATTCAGAAAACACATAGTCAGCTTCGTGATGAAAAATATGAACACAAGAATTTAAATTCGCTAATTTATCATTCATGTCTAGTATAGATTGATAAACAAATCGCCAATGTCTCTCATCACTGTCATGAAAATTTATAACCGATGGTTCAAATACATATAGCAATAAAAGTGGAAGTGATGATTTCTGAGCGTTAAACAGGGGTTCGTGATCAGTGAAACGTAAATCCCGTTTAAACCAAACAATATTTATAGTTTGTTTCACTCCTATTTATCAATCAATTCAGATGGAAGAGTATTAGGTTTAGCGTAAGTTAACCGCGATAATCGGGATGTCGAATGATAGCTATCTAACCCAGAAGTTGTGATAGTTTGAGCTTTCTCAACATCAATTACACCATCAAGTGTTAAACAATCTTCAGGAACAAATACCTCAATCACTTTACCAATAATTAAAATGGTCCCATTTATTTTTAAATCATGTCGCTCTGCAAATTGTAACCCAAATTTTATATGACTTTCTTTCACATAAGGTGATTTAATTTTATTGTGAAACTCTGGTGTTAAACCCACAGCATCAAATTCTGAAATTTCTTTAGGATAACGTGCTGATGTTTGGTGTGCTTTTTTGTAAATATCCTTATTGATATGATTTATAGTATAGCAATTTGTTTCTAATAGATTTTCTAAGGTGTGGCGATTCACTGAATTAGGTCGAATAATCATTCCAATCAATGCAGGATTTGCACCGATATGAATAACTGAATTAAAAATAGCTAAATTAGTTTGCCCTGAATTATTGATAGTTCCAACAAGCGACACACTTTTAAATCCACTTAATGAATTAATAAATGCTGCACGACTGCGTTGTTCCATCATGACGATGTCTTGTCCTGAAAAATGTCTAATCATACTCATTATTTTAAGGTTGACATTCCGCCATCAACGTGCATGATTTGCCCTGTGATCCAACTTGCTTTTTCCGATAATAAAAATTCCGTTGCATTAGCAATATCGGTATCATTTCCAATTCTTTTCAAAGGATGTCTATTAGCACTCGCCTCTAACTTTTCTGGAGTATTGATTAATCGTTCAGCAAGAGGTGTATTTGTTAAAGATGGCGCAATACAGTTTACTCTTATTTTTGGTGCAAACTCAGCAGCTAACGCTTTTGTTAAACCTTCAATAGCCCCTTTACTCGCAGCCACACTCGAATGAAAAGCCATACCTGTATTAACAGCAACTGTGCTATACAAAACAATGGATGCAGACTGAGATTGAACTAAATTAGGATAGTAAAATTGAATAAATTTGATAGCAGACAACACATTCAATTCAAAGTCAGCTAAAAAATCTTGTTTCTTTAAAGCACGAAATGATTTTAAATTAATTGAACCCGGACAAAATACAATACCATCAATAGGTTCTGAAATTTTCGGTAAATCATCGTCTGACAAAATATCATGTTTATAAAAATGACTATAAGGTGCTTCAGGAACAGCTCTTGAAATAGAAATAACAGTTTCGTTTTTTTGCATTAAACTTTCGGCCAATGCTTTCCCTATTCCTGAAGATGCTCCAATAATTAATGTTGTTTTCATTTAAAGATAAACACCTTAATCGTAAAATTGTTTTATAATTCTACTCAAAAAAATTATACTAATTTTTTAGCAGCAATCAATGTGTTTTTTAGAAGGGATGCAATAGTCATAGGTCCTACTCCACCAGGAACTGGAGTTATGTAAGACGCTTTTTCAGAAACCTCAGCAAAACTGACATCACCCACTAATTTAAACCCTTTAGTTAACGATGTGTCATCAACACGATTAATACCTACATCAATAATAACCGCACCTTGCTTTACCATATCCGCAGTTAAAAAATTTGGTTTACCAATGGCGGCAATAATAATATCAGCATTCAATGTATGTTCCTTTAAATTTTTAGTATGACTATGACAAAGCGTTACAGTGCAGTTTCCAACTGTTGTGTTTTTAGACATCAAAATACTCATTGGAGAACCAACAATATGACTTCTTCCAATTACGACACAATGCTTACCATCAGTAGGGATGTCATAACGTTCTAATAACTGAATAATTCCAAACGGTGTAGCACTAATATACGTAGGTAAATTTAAAACTAAACGCCCCACATTAACGGGATGAAATCCATCAACATCTTTATTAGGATGAATGGCTTCAATCATTTTTTGTTCAGATATATGACGAGGCAATGGAAGTTGAATGATATAACCATCAATATCATCATTGTTATTTAATTCTTCTATTTTAGCTAATAAAGTTTGTTCGGTAACAGAAGATTCAAATCTCACTAAAGTTGATTTAAACCCAACGTTATCGCAAGCCTTTACTTTACTGTTTACATAGGTTTGAGACGCAGGGTCATCACCAACCAAAATTGCTGCCAAATGAGGTTGCTTTTTTCCATTAGCAATTAATTCTTTGACTTCAACAGCTATTTCAGATTGAAGTTCTAGTGATATTTTTTTACCGTCAATTAAAATCATAGAATTACATTTTTGGCATTCCGCCTGGCATTTGTTTCATTAACTGAGCCATTTTATTTTTATCACCCATCATGCGCATCATTTTGCGAGTGTCTTCAAACTGCTTTAATAATTTATTGACTTCAGTAATCGTTTGTCCACTTCCCTTTGAAATACGCAAGCGACGAGAACCATTTAATAATTCAGGATTACTTCTTTCTTTTGGTGTCATTGAACCTATAATAGCTTCAATCCCTTTAAAAGCATCTTCTTTTATTTCAGCATCCTTCAAACTTTTTCCAACACCAGGAATCATTCCTACTAAATCTTTAATGTTTCCCATTTTTTTAATTTGCTGTAACTGTCCTAAAAAGTCGTTAAAGTCAAATTGATTTTTAGCAATTTTTTTTGATAATTTTCTTGCTTCTTCTTCATTAAATTGTTCTTGTGCGCGCTCTACCAAAGTTACAACGTCGCCCATGCCCAAAATACGATCAGCCATACGCGATGGATAAAAGACATCTAAGGCTTCCATTTTTTCGCCAGTACCGATAAATTTAATTGGCTTGTTAACCACTGATTTAATTGATAATGCAGCTCCACCACGTGTATCACCATCTAACTTTGTTAATACAACACCATCAAAATCTAACCGGTCGTTAAACGCTTTTGCTGTATTTACGGCATCTTGCCCAGTCATCGCATCTACAACAAATAAAATCTCATTGGGGTTAATTGCTTTTTTCAAATCAGCAATTTCATTCATCATTTGTTCATCAATTGCCAAACGACCAGCTGTATCTATCAATACAATACTGTTTCCGTTTTCTTTAGCCTGAACAATAGCTGCTTGTGCAATTTTAATTGGATTTTTTTCTTCTTTATTTGAAAAAACATCAACGCCTATTTGCTCACCTAATACATGCAATTGATCAATTGCCGCAGGACGATACACATCACAAGCAACTAATAATGGTTTTTTTCCTTTTTTAGTTTTTAAAAAGTTAGCTAATTTTCCAGTAAAAGTTGTTTTACCAGAACCCTGTAAACCACTCATCATAATAATGGTTGGATTTCCGCCTAAGAAAATCTCTTCCATTTGCCCACCCATCAGTTGCGTTAACTCATCATGCGTAATCTTCACAAGTAATTGACTTGGAGAAACAGATGTCAATACGTTTTGTCCTAATGCTTTTTCTTTGATAGAATCAGTAAACGTTTTAGCAACTTTGAAGTTTACATCAGCATCTAATAACGCTTTACGAACTTCCTTCAATGTTTCTGCAACATTTATTTCCGTTATTTTCCCTTGACGTTTGAGTGTTGTAAGGGCTCTTTCTAGCTTTTCGGATAAATTATCAAACATGGTAATGGTATTTTGTATTAAGACTTTAAAGTTAAATATTTTTCTTTGACAATTTTGTTTAAATAGTTTGAATCATTCGCATTTGAATTGGGGCATCAATTTTATTTTGATGAAACACTTTTTTAGCTATTTCAACAATGTCTGAATTAACCTGTGAAATATTCTCTGATTTTGCATAAGCCTTTATAGAAAGCGTTACTGCATTATCAATAATTTTTATAGCAAAAATTTCTGGTTTAGGATCTTTAATTATTAAATCATGGCTTAATATGGCTTCAAACAATAATGCTTTCACTTTGTCAATATCATTTGATGCTGATACAACTACATCTACATTTCCTCTTAAAACACCATTTTTGCTATAGTTTACAATAGTACCATTAGAGACGGCGCCATTTGGCAAAATAATTGTTTTTAAATCAGAGGTCAATAACAACGTATTAAAAACTTGTATTTCAGTCACTCTTCCGATTTGCCCTTGCGTTTCAATGGTATCACCGACTTTATACGGCTTAAAAATAAGTAACAAAACACCACCGGCAAAATTTGATAGAGAACCTTGCAATGCCAAACCAATTGCCAAACCAGCAGCTCCAAGAATAGTGACAAAAGAGGTTGTTCCAATACCTATCATGCCAGCAACGGTAACTATTAAAATGACTTTTAAGCCAACTGATAACAAACTCAATAAAAATGTGCGTAAAGAAACATCTAAATCTTTCTTATCCATTGCTTTTGAAGCAATTTTAGCAAATCGCTTAATAAGCCATAATCCAATAAATAGAACCAAAAAAGCACCGATTAAACGAGGCGTGTAGTCCAATAAAAATGAAATAAAACGCTCAATATGCATTTCTATATTTAAAAATTTAGAATCCATTTATTAATAGGCTCTTGCAAATAAAACTCTTTGATTACTTGGTTTTCCGCTATAAATACAAACACCAGCTTCTTGCTTATTATTTAAAGGTACGCAACGAATAGTGGCTTTAGTTTCTTCTTTAATTTTTTCTTCAGTCTCAGGAGTTCCATCCCAATGCGCTAAAATAAAGCCTGGTTTTTCATCCAAAGTTGTTTTAAAATCTGCATAAGTATCAACAACGTACGTACTGTTAAGTTGGCGTTCTTTTGCTCTGTTAAATAAATTAGTTTGAATTGAGTTTAATAAATTTACTATAACCACTTCAATTCCATCTATAGCAACGGTTTCCTTTGTTAGTGTATCTCTACGTGCAAGTTCAACAGTACCATTTTCTAAATCTCTTTCGCCAATGCCAATACGAACAGGCACGCCTTTTAACTCGTGTTCTGCAAACTTCCAGCCTGGCTTACGCGTATCACTATCATCGTATTTTACAGATATTCCTTTAGCCTGAAGATTGGCTTTTAATTTAAACACCACTTCATTTATTTTTGCTAACCCTTCGTCTGTTTTATAAATAGGAACTATTACAACTTGAATAGGCGCTAATTTTGGAGGCAATACTAATCCATGATCATCACTATGACTCATAATTAATGCTCCCATTAAACGCGTAGAAACGCCCCATGATGTTGCCCAAACAAATTCTTTTTTATTGTCTTTTGTTACAAATTGGACATCAAATGCTTTTGCGAAATTTTGTCCTAAAAAATGAGACGTTCCTGCTTGTAAAGCCTTGCCATCTTGCATCAAAGCTTCAATACAATAGGTTTCATCAGCACCTGCAAAGCGTTCATTTGCTGTTTTTATTCCTTTTACAACAGGCACAGCCATCCAATTTTCAACAAAATCAGCATAAACATTCAACATTTTTTCAGTTTCAATGATTGCTTCTTCCTTAGTGGCATGTGCTGTATGACCTTCCTGCCAAAGAAACTCAGCTGTTCTTAAAAATAAGCGCGTTCTCATTTCCCAACGAACTACATTGGCCCATTGATTAATTAATAAAGGTAAATCACGATATGATTGTATCCAACCTTTGTATGTGTTCCAAATAATAGCTTCACTAGTTGGTCTAACAATTAATTCCTCTTCAAGCTTTGCTTCAGGGTCAACCATTAGTTTTCCTGGATTATTAGGGTCTGTTTTTAAACGGTAATGAGTTACAATAGCGCATTCTTTGGCAAAACCTTCAGCGTTTTTTTCTTCCGCTTCAAATAAACTTTTAGGGATAAATAATGGAAAATATGCATTAACATGACCTGTATCTTTAAACATTTTATCTAATGTTTTTTGCATGTTTTCCCATATTCCGTAACCATAAGGTTTAATAACCATACAACCTCTTACTGCTGAATGATCAGCTAAATCTGCTTTTACAACAATTTCATTATACCATTTACTATAATCTGCGGCTCTTGAAGTTAAATCTTTACTCATACTTTATAACAATTGTTAAAAAAAACTTTTTAATTAATTAGTCTTATTTATTTCGTAACTTTATTGTCACAAAACCCTGCAAAGTTAAACTTTTATTAGACGTAATCTCTAATATTTAAAACTAAAAAAAATGAAACACTTTGTATTAATTATAACTACATCCTTCTTTCTTTTATCCTCTTGCGCCATAAAGAAAATGGATACATTTTCTGACGATGTGTATGCAAATCCAGCCATTGAAAGAGCGCAAGAAGCCGCTTTAAAAAAACATTATATTGATTCTTTAAATAATGAAAAATTAGCTCAGAAAGCCAAAGACGACGCCAATCCTAATTATAAAGAAAGAGAATTTAAGTACGATGATTATTATGATTACGAATATGCAACTCGTGTCAAACGATTTGATAATTCAATATCTGGCTTAGGCTATTACGATAATTATTACACGAATTCATATTGGTATAATCAAAATCCTTATAATTACGGCGTAAGCGTTTATAATGGCTATGCT
>JBILCJ010000116.1:0-7068 GCA_044353195.1 Bacteroidia bacterium
ATTAGAACAACCTAACGCATTGGTTCCTGTTACTGTATAAATAGTTGCAGCGGTTGGCGAAACAACTATAGATGTTGCGGATGAACCAGTATTCCAGTTATAGCTTGTTCCACCGGCTGCTGTTAATGAGGTTGAACCGCCAAAACAGATTGAACTTGAACTGGATGTGATTGATAAGGTTGGATTAGCGTTTACGGCCATATTAACTGTTTTAGTTGCAGTACATCCAACCGTTGTAGTTCCAACTACCGTATAAATTGTTGAGGCTGTTGGATTGATTACAAAAGAACTTCCCGTAAAACTTCCTGGACTCCATGTATAAGTTGATAATCCACTTGCAGTTAATGTTCCTGTGCTACCTGAGCATAATACAGTTGAACTTGAACTAGTTGTTAAGGTAGGAGTAATGCCACCAGTAATAGTAATAGCTACTGAGTCAGAACAAGCACCGCTGTTCCAAATAAATTTATAAACTCCGTTTGCAGAAAAGTTAGATATTGATGAATTTGTTGAACTAACAGAATTAATAACAGCTGTTCCAGGATTTGTTGTGCTAGCTGTCCAAGAACCAGTTCCTATCGCACTCATAGTTGCACTTAAAGTTGCTAACGGTAAACACGCAATACTTTGATCGGTTCCAGCAGAGATTGATATCGTTGCATTTACAAAATAATCTTCTATTTCCCCACTACTAGCAATACCTATACTTCTATCATCTATCGATGTAGTTGAAACATTATCAATCAAGGCATCATTCGTAGCTCTTAAACGAAGGTATTTTTTTCCACACACAACGCCCGAAAGTCCTGTCCACGTAAATGTAAATGTTTGAGAACTTACACCAGCTGCAATAGTCGTTGATTTAAATTCCGTTGCTTCAAAAACACCATTCCCATTCCAATCAACCCAGCCATAAATATTTCCTGTTAATGTGGTTGTGTTTTGTGCGGTAAATGTAAAACTATATGAACTGCTACCTGTATATGTTGCTAATGATGCTATTCCATCTTCCTCTAATCCATCACCATTAGTAGACATATTATCCGCGTTGGCTAAAACATTTACTGGACTTAAGTTATTAGAATTAGGTGTAATAGCTCCTAATTGAATTCCTGCAGGACATTTGTAATAGTGAGCAGCTGGTGCTGTGCTTTCAAATGATAATGGGGCGTCACCGCTATCGTACGAACTTGCATTACAGATAAGTGCTTGTGGCGTATTAGCACAATCAAATAAATTAATAAATCCACCAGTAGCTACATTGTCTCCCATAGATCCATTGATTTTATGGCCTACATAACAATATCTATCAGCACATTCTCTTAAATAACCTGTTGTATGTCCTCCAACTTCAACATAAATTGGAAAATCAACACCAAATGTATAACCATCTGGGTGTCTTGGTAATAAAACGGTTGGTGATGTGGATGGAGCACCAATCATACCCGTTCCGCTATTACTTCCCCATAAATACAAGTGGTCGTCTGACGTAATACAACCAGCTGCTCCTTCCGAACCTCTACCATCTTGATCATTGGCTGAAATAAACACAACGTTTGTTAAATCACCCGTTCCTAATTCGTTTTTAACAATAACCCATCCCTTTTGATCGGTTGTATTATTTTGTCCTAATTGACCGTAAGTATTATTACCTAAAGCATATATTTTTTTGTTGGAGGCATTTAATGCGTAATAAGAAGGTTCAGTTGCATCGCTTGTAATCGCTATCATTTTAGGTGCGCCCACAAAGGGAGCTGTCATTGGGGTTGCTCTGTTTTGTAAAACAGCAGTTGCAACTCCATTTCCAGTGTAACACATAGAACCCCAAGTATACCATGTGCCTCCTGATGTGTAAGCGATACCTCCTCTAGGAGATATTCTATAATCAACAACGTTTGTTAAAACGGGATTTCCTAATGCACTGGTTGTTATTCTTGTCCAAAAATTTGTAGCAGAAGTTGGCGCCGTTGATCCTGCACCATGCATTTCAGCAACCGTACTACATACCCAAATTTCACCTGTAGTTGTATGCAGTGTAAGGGCCTTTTCTGTTGCCAACATAGCTTTTATTTGTGTAGGTGTTACACTCGGTGGCATGTTGATGGATTGAAAAGAACTACTCGTGGTAACTGAGTTAGGAACAACTACACCTTCTTTACCCCAAGCATACAAACCAGTGGAAGACATTAAAAATGCCTGCATAGTATTAGATGTATTACTGCCTAAACTTACAAATAACGGCACACCAGTGTAATTGTAACCATTTGCTGGAGTTAAACTAATAGGAACTAATTGATTTCCTGAACCAGATGCAGGAATTAATTCTCCCCACGCACTAAAACTTCCGTTTGGCAGGGTAGCAATGGTTGTGTGGAAACCAGATTGCATTTGATCATAAATCCTCCCTGAAATACAAGCCGATTGTGAAAAAGAGATTTTTGATGAAAAGACAATCAATAATAGTAAGACAACTCTTGAAATGGTTAAAATAAATTTCATAGGTATATTTATTTAGTTGTTGATATTAAAAAATTATAGAAAAAACCTTCTCCTAGGTAATTGAAAAAGCCAAGTTGAATTGGTCCGGCTGCATTTGGAGTGCCAGATAAATCAAATTGTAACTCATGTATACCTGGTTTCAGGGTTACAGTTTTAGAAAACGAAGCGGTCACTCCTTCAATTCCAGTCGAATTAGTTGAACTGGGACCGAATTCAGCTGTTTCACCTTTGTAAGAAATAATTTCTATAGGCATTACTAAGGTCATACCATTCATGGTTTGATTTACCATTGGCGTCGCACTTAGCTTTGCTTTTTCTGTGTGTATAACCATTTTAACTGGCAACACCTTCACAAAAGCCGTATCAGAGTGTGCGGTATGGTCTCCAGAAGCAGCAACGTTAAAAATAATTTTATAGTTACCTGGTTTTGAATATAAAAAAGCCTCTGTGCTATTGCCATTACCCGACTTCATGATTCCCAAATCATTTTCTATTTGCCAAGAAGCAACAGCATCTGTTGAGTTTATTACCCTTACGATTAAGCTAGTTCCAAACTCAATTTGTTGATTTTTTTTAGCAACATTAAAAGGGTTTTCGCAGTTGATATGTTTAGGCAAAACTTTTAAGGCTGTTTTTCCATAGCTAGTGTAGTTGGCTAAACATACTAGAATAAAAAGGGCTGTTGTTTTTACTTTTATCATGATGTAGTATATATTATAATTTATTTGATTTAATTTTTTTTGTTTATTTATAGACAAACTAATTATGAATTTTTTTTGTAAATATTTAAAAAATAGTTCGCGAAATTACAAGTAAATACCATCTATAACAAGAGCCTTATTGATTTATCTGACGAAAATCATAATCTCATTTCTATAAATTTATCAAGCTTTTTAAGACTATTTATTTTTTATTTATCATTAAGCGATTGAAAATAAATACTCGTAATAATATTAGTTTGATTAGTCTAAATTTTGAATCAATATTATTTGTGTTTTTTTTGTAGATTTTTACTAAAAAGTAGTTCAAAAAAAGTTAAATTTTTTTCTTGAACCTTGAAAAATAAGGGTTTATGTTTAATGTTACGATTTAATGATTAAACAAAAAGAGGCGCTTTTTCATTTTATGATTTCAAATCGGTGCATATAATATGTGCACGTTTGAAATTTTAAGGCACTATCAAAAAATTAAATTTTTAATGATAATTTTTTAAAGTAAAATTGAAAAATTAGAAATGAAATGCGTTTAACGCAAAAAGGTTTTGTATTTCTACAAAACCTTTTTAAGAATAACTTTAACTAAAATATAAAGTAATTTGTGATCCCGCTGGGATTCGAACCCAGGGCCCATACATTAAAAGTGTATTGCTCTACCAGCTGAGCTACGGAATCAATCGAATTATAAAGAACGTTTCTGCTAATTCGGGGTGCAAATATATAAACCAATTTGTAACTAGCAAAACTTTTTTTCTTTTTTTTTTTTATTCTTTCGAAGTGCTTGTTTTTAAAGGCTTTAAAGTTTAATTTTACAGTCATAAAAATATGGATTTAATACCCGAAATAAAATTACGTATTGGTTTTGGAGACTTGTTGTTTTTTTCTACAACCACTGAAGCTGAAAAAGTATTTGGAAAGCCAGAAGAAATTCAAGTTTTAGATGATTCTATTTTAGAAACCTCTTGCACGGTTTATCATTATTGGGATAAAGGTTTTTCATTATTTTTTGATAATAAAAACTTAAAAAAAATGAGTAGTGTGGAAGTCGATAACCGAGACTCGCTCTTATTTAACTTAAAAATATTTTCGCTTAACGAGAAGCAATTAATTGAGTTATTAAATACAAATGGGTTTAAATTATCCGATACCGAAAAACAAGATTGGGGTGAAAAACGCGTCAGTTTTGATGATGCTGGTTTAGATTGTTATTTCGAAAATGATAAATTGGTTTCTTTAAATTTTGGTAGTATTGACGAAACCACTCTATTTAATTATTCTCCGAATTAATTTAAATGATACCATAAAAAACGATTACTTTTAACTTAACAACACCTAAAAAATAATAACTATGCCTGGAACAGAATTATTTGGCGCAGAAGAGCGCAAAGAAATTGAAGACGTATTATCAACGGGGATTTTATTCCGTTTTAACCATGACGCTCAGCGTAATAACATATGGAAAGCAAAAGATTTTGAAGCAGAAGCAAAAAAAATTACCGGAGCAAAGCATGCATTAGCTGTATCCAATGGTTCGGCTGCTATTTTAGCAGCATTAGCTGCAAGTGGAATTGGAATGGGAGACGAGGTTATTTGTCCGCCATTTACCTATATAGCTACTATTGAAGCTGTGTTGATGTTAGGTGCCTTACCTGTATTTGCTGAAATTGACGAAACATTATGTTTAAGTGCTGAAGGAATAAAAAATGCGATTACTCCAAAAACAAAAGCAGTGTGTTTAGTTCACATGTGCGGAGGTAATGCTAATATGGATGAAATTATGGCTGTTGTAAACGAACATCAATTAATTTTGGTAGAGGATGCTGGTCAAGCTTTTGCGGCATCTTACAAAGGAACTGCAACAGGTTTATTTGGTAAAGCAGGTGCTTATTCTTTTGATTTCTTTAAAATTGCAACAGCAGGAGAAGGTGGTGTTTTAGTAACCAACGATGAAGCTACTTATAAATTAGCTGATAGTTACTGTGATCATGGACATGACCATATTGGAAATAACCGTGGTATGGAAAATCATCCAATCATAGGTTTTAATTACCGTATTAGCGAATTGCATGCGGCAGTTGGAGCGGCCCAAACACGCAAAGTTCCAGCTATCAGGGAAGCTAATTTAAAAAACAAAGCCTTCTTACAAAAAGAATTATCAAAGATTGAAGGCATAAGCTTTTCAAAGTTAGGTGATGATAATGGAGATTCAGGAACGTTCTTAAATATTTTAATGCCTAATACTGAAACGGCTAAACGCACCGTTGATGAATTTAATAAAGCGGGTGTTGCTGGATTTAATTATTGGTTCACCAATATGTATCACTTCATTAATCAGTGGGAACATATTAAAGGATTAAAAACAGCATCTAAGTTAGGAGTTGAAGTTATAGGTACGCCTCAAGATTATACTAATCTTAACATTCCAACTACTCAAGCTGTTGTTGGACGTTTAATTTCCTTTGGCGTGCGTTGTACTTGGACAGAAGATGAAATGAAATCTTTGGCAACAAAAATCTCTGAATGCGCTGTAAAAGCAATGAAACCAGTTAATGCTTAATAAAAAGATGCAACACAAAAATTTTAAAAACATAGATAAAGTAACTTACGGTCGCGGTTCTTTTTCGCAATTAGCAGAAACGGTAGAACCAATTCGTAAGGAAAATAAAAACTACTTTGTATATGTGGTTGATAATTATTTTAAAGGAAAACCATTATCTACTAAATTACAAAACAAACCTGAAGATTTAATTTATTACATCGATGTTGATCCTCACGAGCCTAAAACAGAGCAAATTGATACACTTCGTGATGACATTTTAGCAAAACAAGGTTTGCCAAGTGGCGTTATTGGAATTGGTGGCGGTAGTATCATGGACATTGCAAAAGCCCTTTCTTTAATGCTAACTAACGAAGGTTCTTCTACATTATACCAAGGATTAAATTTAATTAAGAAAGCTGGCATCTACCATTTAGGTGTTCCAACTATTTCTGGTACAGGTGCCGAAGTGTCAATGACAGCCGTACTTACAGGCCCTGAAAAAAAATTAGGTTTAAAATGTGATTGGACTGTATTCAATCAAGTTATTTTAGATCCAGAATTAATTGAAACTGTTCCAACGGATTGGTGGTTTTATACTGGCATGGATACTTACATTCATTGCATTGAATCAGAAACAGGTATTCGTAATAACGCATTTAGTTTAGCTTACGGCGAACAATCTTTGAAACTTTGTAGAGAAGTATATTTAGGAGAAAACGCTGGGCAAACTCCTGAAAATAATGACAAATTGATGGTTGCTTCTTTAATGGGAGGATTAAGTTTAACATACAGTGAAGTAGGCGTATGTCATGCTTTAAGTTATGGTTTATCCATGATTTTAGGGACGCGCCATTGTTACGCTAATTGTATTATATTTCAACATTTGGGAGATATTTATTTAAAAGGTCATAGTGAGTTTATGGAAATGATACAGAAACACAATATCATATTACCGCAAAACTTAAGTAAAGACTGGACAGAAGAACAAATTTCTGCAATGGCTCAAGTTTCTTATAATTTACCATTTATGTGGAATCACGCATTTGGCGATAACTACAAAGAAATTGCTACCTTAGATTACATTAAGGATTTATTTAAAAGATTATAACAAATTACAACATACCTAAAAGTCAACAAAATTAACCTAAACAATCAGCGCAATCAAAAAAATAAGCGGGAGATTAAATAAAAGAAAATGAGTAAAAAAATAGTAAAAGTAGGAGATATCAATTGCGGAAGCGATGAATTGTTTTTAATTTCTGGTCCTTGTGTGATAGAAGAAGAAAGCATAATGATGAAAACGGCGGAGAAATT
>JBILCJ010000014.1:0-21966 GCA_044353195.1 Bacteroidia bacterium
ATTAAAACGTGAATGAAAAGCAGAAACACTCAAAGAGTTTGGTTTTTTTCCTCCAAGCCAAGGCTCAGTAAACGATAAGTTATATGATTGATAGAAAACACCATTGGTTTGAGCACGTATACTAAACTTCTGTCCGTCTCCAGTTGGGAGTGGACTCCATGAAGATGGTTTAAAAATATTACGCATCGAAAAATTATTAAAAGACAATCCCAATGTTCCAACCACACGGCCACCGCCCCACCCACCAGAAAGTTCAACCTGATCCGATGGTTTTTCTTCAACTCTGTATTCAATATCTACAGTACCATCAGCCGCATTAGGTGTTGGTGTAACTCCCAATTTTTCAGGATCAAAATAACCAAGCTGACTTAATTCTCGCTGTGTTCTAATAATATCTGAACGTCGAAATAATTGCCCTGGCCTTGTTCTGATTTCACGATAAATAACATGGTCATTCGTTTTCGAATTTCCCATAACAGTTACTTTATTGATAGTAGCCTGCTTACCTTCATACATGTGTATGTCTAAATCAATTGTATCGTTATGAATATTTACTTCTTGTGGTGTGATATTAAAAAACAAATATCCATCATCCATATACAAAGATGAGATATCATATCCTGTCGGATTCATATATAACTTTTGATCTAAATGGGTTTGATCAAATACTTCACCTTGTTTGATGTTCAAAATTGTATCTAATTGACCGCTTCTGTATTTTGCATTTCCAAGCCAGTTTATTTTACCGAAATAATACCTATGCCCTTCATCAATTTTAATATCAATATTAACTCTGTTTTTCGCAATAAAATATACGGTATCTTTCACAATACGAGCATCTCTATATCCTTTACTATTGTATTTTGAAATAATAGACGGCAAATCTTTCTCTAAATTTTCTTCTAAATATTTCCCTGAATTAAATGGGTTATAAGCACGAAAAGGTTTGCTATCCTTCATTTTATGACGAAGCTTCCACGTTTTAATAACGGTATTACCTTCAATGTTTAAATTTTTAATGCGCACTTTTTTACCTTTTACGACATTAATTGAAACGATCACATGGGGCGTTTTTGCTAACTTATCTGGTTGAGAAACAATGTCAACAGTTGTATTATAAAATCCTTTATTAATATAGTGATCTTTAACAGTGTTTTTAATGAAACCCAAGGTATAATCAGTCACCACTTTGCCCGTTACAAATCTGATCTTTGCACGAATCTCATCTGCGTCATTTTTTTTAACCACATGATTAAATGAAAATTTAGCAAGCTTTGGCTTATCAATCACCTCAATTTTTAAAAAAGCTTTATCTCCAATCGTCTTTTCTAAATAAATTTTAACATCTTCAAAAAGTCCTTGTTTCCAAAGATTTTTAATAGCTTCTCCTATTTTATCGCCAGGTATTTGAATCTTATCATCAATGGTTAATCCAGAAAGTAAACGAACCACATTTTTATCTGTAAACTGTGAACATTCTATTTGAATACCTGCAATCGTATAATCTGTAGGCTTTTCCCAATTGATAGAATCCATAGCATAGGTAGTATTACCCGTAATCTGAGAAAAGCCAATCATGGATGTCAGAAAAAAAGAAATAAGATATACGGTTTTAGTAATTGTCATGAATACGTTATAATAATTGTTCACTTGTTTTACCAAATCGTCTTTCTCTGTTTTGATAATTTAATATAGCTGTAAATAAATCTTTTTTTCTAAAATCAGGCCAAAGTGTTTCAGTAAAGTAAAACTCAGAATAAGCCAACTGCCATAATAAAAAATTACTAATTCTATGTTCACCACTCGTTCTTATCATTAATTCGGGGTCTGGAATGCTAGAAGTGCAAAGGTTGTTTTCAAACTCTAACTCAGAAATATCATCAATAGTTAATTCATTACTTTTAACTTTAGAAGCAATTTGTTTCACTGCATTTAAAATTTCCCACTTGGCAGAATAACTTAACGCTAACACAAGTGTAAGTCCTGTATTGTTCGCCGTCATGTTTATGGATTCGTTCAACTCATCAATACAAGATTGAGGTAAACTTTTTACATTTCCAATCGCCATTAATCGCACATTTTTTTTATGCAATTCAGCAGTTTCCATACTTATAGTTGAAACAAGCAATTCCATTAAAGCGTCTACCTCTTCTTTTGGTCTATTCCAATTTTCAGTGCTGAATGCATATAATGTAAGATATTTTACACCTACCTCACCCGCACCTTCAACAACACTTCTTACCGAGTTAACACCTTCATAATGTCCATAGATACGATTTTCACCTTGTTGTTTAGCCCAACGTCCATTCCCATCCATAATGATAGCAATGTGTTTTGGCACAGCAGATAAATTTATTTGTTCTGTTTGATTCATTATTTAATGAACGACGAATTTACGATTTTAGTCTTAACACAGCAAGAATTAAGCGATTTTAGTCTTAAAATGTGTTAAAGTTTTAATTTCTTAATTGAAAAAAATGGTTAACTAACTTAACTTCTTTCCTTCTTCGTAGGATTGCTTATAAGAGGGTTAGCTGATATTTCTGAATAGAGTTGTCTGTTTTTAAAAATATCAATTGCAGCATAAATTGATTCTCGGAACGAGGAGGCATCGGCCATATTCTTTCCTGCAATCTCATAGGCTGTTCCATGGTCAGGAGATGTTCGAATATAGTTTAAACCTGCTGTAAAATTAACGCCATTATTAAATGCTAATGTTTTAAATGGAATGAGTCCTTGATCGTGATACATCGCTAACACACCATCAAACTGTGATTGTGTATTATTTCCAAAGAAACCATCAGCAGAATAAGGTCCATGTACAAACATCGTTTCTTGAGCTTTTTTTATAGCTGGCGAAATGGCCATCTCTTCTTCATTGCCCATTTTTCCGTTTTCACCAGCATGAGGATTAAGTCCCAGTACAGCAATTTTTGGTTTTCTTATTCCAAAATCTTTTATGAGTGAATTATTTAATTGTTCAATTTTTACCAAGACATTTTGCTCTGTAATTGATTGTGCAACATCTTTAATGGCGACATGGCCAGAAACAACCGCAACTCTTAATTTATCAGCACACAATAGCATCAGAGGTTTTCCACCAAGTTTTTCACCCAAATACTCAGTGTGGCCTGGATAGTTGAATCCTGCTTCTTGCATAGCATGCTTATTAATTGGAGCCGTTACAAGTACGTCTATTTTTTTTTCAATTAAGGCAGTTGTTGCTTGTTCTAATGCTAATTTTGCGTATTTACCACTATCAACAGATGCTTTACCCAACTCAATTAAAACTTCTTCTTCGTAGCAAATAAATACATTTGGTTTCTTGGTGTGAAGTTCTTTAAAATCGCGCAAAGAATTAAAATTAAAATCTTCCAAGCTCAAGGCTTTTCGAAAGTAGGAAACCGTTTTTTGTGAACTAAATAACACAGGAATACATATTTCCGAAATTTCAGGCTCTATTAAAGTTTTTAATATAATCTCTAGTCCAATACCGTTGATGTCTCCTTGAGAAATCCCTACAATTACTTTATTTTCTATCATAATTTTTTAATTACATTAATTATTTATCCATCCAACTAAAGAAGCAATTTCATCAGCTTTAATAAACTCCCATTTTAATTGGTGTAGGTTATATACGGACAGTCCATTTTGAAAATAGTCTCCCCCCACTACAATGTCTTTGACTGCAGCAAAGTAGTTTGTGGATGTAACAGCGTTACTCAATGCAAAATTGAGAATCCCTACTTCTTTACGATTATAAAAAACGCGTCTTCCCTTTGAATCAAATGTAATAGAAGCTGAAAATCCATTGCTCAAATTTTTCATTTCAAGTTGCTCCATGCTCTCTTGTAATAAATTAATTTTATATATTTTGTCTTTAAAACAAAATTCAAGTTGTGCCGATTCACCAGAGTTTGTGAAATTAAAATTACAATCATTTGATGCTAGTGAACTAAACTTACCAATATCATAGATTTGATTTGTTTTAAGATTACATTTTTGAATGACTCCTTCTATATTTGATATTTTTACATTTGGGAAGATAAAATTATCTTGATCAATCCAGTAAATAGGTATGTCATTTTGTTTATTGGTTAAATTAGAACATCCATGTCCTGCATCTTTTAAAATCAAAATTTTTTGTTTCTCTTTCGGGTAATAAAATAATTTATATGGGGTTTCCGAAACATCAAACTCAACATCTTGTTTTATGATTGGATTATAGGTAAGCGACTTTACTTCAGTGTAAATCTTTGTTGAAATATCAAAAACAGAATAAAATTTACCTTTAAATAAATCATTCGTAAAAAAGATAATGCTATCATTCGAGCACTTCACAAGCTTTGCGGTACCATCGTGCAACACCTTTTTTTCAAACAAATCAATCACCTTACCAGAAGTAGAAACCAAATATCTATTTTTATAAATAATACTTTTTCCTTTGTCTAACCTGATATAATCTTTATTATTCAATCTTCCTTTGACAGAAACTATTTTTTCTCGCCCTATGTAGGCGTAATTAACAAAGTTGTATTTATATATATGCTGCGTTAAATCTAACTTTGATTCTTCATCATACTGAATCACGATTAAACTTTCAGATTGAGGCTGTGCTAAAATAGAGCAGCAAAACAAAGCAAATATGACAACTAAAGACTTCAATCCTTATAAATTTGAGAAAAAGTCAAATAACAATCTTACACCATAACCAGTTGCACCTTTTCCACGGTAACTATCTTTCGCCGTATTAAAAGCAGGACCAGCAATATCAAAATGCATATAAGGATAGTTGGTAAATTTTTCTAAAAACTTACCAGCTGTTATGGCACCACCATAAGGACCGCCAAGATTTTTTTGATCAGCAATGTCTGATTTTAATAATTCAGCATATTCATCCCAAAATGGAAACTCAACTAATCGTTCGTGCATGCGAAGTCCGCTAACCGTTAGTTTTGTTTTTTGCTCATCAGTGCTTGTTCCCATACTCACAATGCCATATTGACCAATAGCTGCTGCTGCTGCACCAGTTAATGTTGATAATTCAATTGCCATTTCAGGATTGTAACGTTTCGCAAAATGCAAGGCGTCAGCCAGTATCATTCTACCTTCTGCGTCTGCATTCAGCATTTCTACAGTACTTCCATCCATCATTGTAATAATATCGCCTGGTGCAAAAGCGTTAAATCCAGGTCTATTATCAGTAGCAGGAACTAAAGCAATAACGTGAATATTTAATTTAGCCTTTGCAATAGCATACATTGTACAACTTACAGCAGCAGCACCGGCCATATCACACTTCATTAAGTCCATACTATTGGCTGTTGGTTTCAAACTAAGTCCGCCCGTATCATAAACAACACCTTTGCCTACTAAAACATAAGGTTTTTTATTCTTAGCATTCTTTGGTTTGTATTCCATGATGGTAAAGGTTGGTTCATCAACACTTCCTTGATTTACAGAAAGTAAACCACCCATTTTTAATTGTTTAATTTTGGCTTTGTTACAAACCTCTACATTAAATCCAGCTTCTTTTCCCATCTCTTTAAAAGATTTAGAAAGTTGGATAGCGTTTAAATAATTGACTGGTTCATTAACCAAATCTCTTGCTTTTAATGTTGCATCAATGGCAATAGAAGCATTTATTATGTGTTGTTGATTTACTTTTGAATCAATGATAGAAATAAATTTCAGCGTATTTGCCTTTTTAACGCCGCTTGGTTTATGCTTTATGAATTGATAATTTCCAAGTGCTATTCCTTCAGCCAAAGCTAATGAATAATCAACTTCTGGCGTTTCATTTAAAACGCAGATAGAATCTCTTTTTTCTTCGTTAAGCGCATCGGATAAAGTCGCCCCATGCTTTCGAAGAATTTCTAAATTTAAATAATGATTTTTAACATCGTCAACTAAAATGACTGAAATAATGCGATTCAAAGCATTTATGGTAATCGCTTTCTTCTCATTTTTCTTAATGTCATTTAAAATATAATCTGTTTGCTCTTTTGTGAGAGCGTAACTTGAATTTACTTTAAAAGATTTACAAATAATTACTAAACTATCTTTAGTAGTTGAACTGTTTTTTTTTGAAATGGTTGTCTTCATATATTAATGCGAATTTACTTTATTCAAGCCACAAATACAATATAAAAAACAATCTGTTAAATCAATTGTAAGAAATACTAATTACCGAATTCGCTTATAAATTTAATTCGCATTAAACGAACTTCTTCTTCACTGTATTCATCTTCTCCCAGTTCCTTTAATATAGATTGGATATCATCCGTTTCCGATTCACGCAAACATTCATAAATTTCATCTTTCTTATCTTCATCAATTACTTGATCGATGTAATAATTAATATTTACTTTAGTTCCGGACGTAACGATGGTTTCAATTTCGGTTAACAAATCATTCATTTTTAGACTTTTATTTTTAGCCATATCTTCCAAGCTAATTTTTCTGTCTATATTTTGAATGATAAACACTTTTAATCCTGATTTATTGACAACAGATTTAATAACAAAATCGACTGGTCTTTCAATATCATTATCCTCAACGTATTTTTTTATTATTTCTAAAAACGCTTTTCCATACTTAGCTGCTTTTCCTGCTCCAACACCAGATATTTTAGTCATTTCTTCCATGTTTAATGGATACTGAATCGCCATTTCTTCTAATGAGGTTTCTTGAAAAATAACGTAGGGAGGTAAATTAGTTTGCTTGGCAATTTTTTTAGTCAAGTCTTTTAGCATAGTGTATAACACTTCGTCGGCACCGCCACCTTTACTTGCTAAATGCTCGTCATCAACATCACTTTCTGCGTTACTAAAATCATTATCATGTGTAAACTTGATGCTTTCTGGTTTTTTAAAAAATGCTTTTCCCTTATCTGTAATTTTTACAATACCGTAATTTTCAATATCTTTTGAAAAATAACCGTAAACTAAAGCTTGACGTAATACAGCGTTCCAAAATTTATCATCCTTATCGTGATCAACTCCTTCGCCCCATGTTTTTAATTCATTGTGTTTATAGGATTTTCCTGTTGCTGTTAAATTGCCCATCAATACATTAATGATGTCTTTAACTTTATGTTTCTCTTTAGTTTCTTTAACTGCTTTAATTGCCAAAAGTAAATCATCTTGAGCTTCAAACTTTTGTTTTGGATGACGACAATTATCGCACATTTCATTACACTTTACTTCATTAAATTCTTCGCCAAAATAATGTAAAATGAATTTTCTTCTACAAGAAGACGTTTCTGCAAAAGAGGCTGTTTCTGAAAGCATCTGTTTTCCTATCTCCTGTTCATTAACAGGTTTATCTTTCATGAACTTTTCAAGTTTCATGATATCGTCATAACTATAAAACGTCACGCAATTTCCTTCGCCACCATCTCTTCCTGCTCTGCCCGTTTCTTGGTAATAACCTTCTAATGATTTTGGTATATCGTGATGGATTACAAAACGAACATCTGGTTTATCAATGCCCATTCCAAAAGCTATCGTTGCAACAATCACATCAATGTCTTCCATCAAAAATCCGTCTTGTGTTTTAGCCCTTTCTTTTGCATCAAGACCTGCGTGATATGGTGCTGCTTTAACGCCATTAACAATAAGGGCTTGTGCTACCTCTTCTACTTTCTTTCTACTTAAACAATAAACAATACCCGATTTTCCTGAGTTTTGTTTAGCGTATTTCACAATTTCTTTAATCACATCTTTTTTTGCACGTACCTCATAATAAAGATTATCGCGATTAAAAGAGGACTTAAATAATTTAGCATCCTGCATTCCTAAATTCTTCTGTATATCTTGCTGAACTTTTGGAGTAGCGGTAGCTGTTAGTGCCATAACAGGAACCGAACCTAATTTTTCAATAATTGGACGCAGGCGTCTATATTCAGGTCTAAAGTCATGACCCCATTCTGAAATACAATGAGCTTCATCAATCGCAAAAAATGAAATTTTAAACTCAGAGAAAAAAGCCACATTATCCTCTTTATTAAGTGTTTCTGGAGCTACATACAATAACTTTGTTTTTCCAGATAGAACGTCGTTTTTAACAGTCGCAATTTCAGCCTTATTTAAAGATGAATTTAAAAAATGTGCAATACTATTCTCTTTTCCAAAAACTCTAATTGCATCTACTTGATTTTTCATTAAAGCAATAAGTGGAGATACAATAATGGCAGTTCCTTCACTCATGATGGCTGGCAATTGATAACATAATGATTTACCACCACCGGTTGGCATAATTACAAACGTATCTTGCTTATTGAGAATATTATTAATAATAACTTCTTGAGTTCCTTTGAAGCCATTAAAGCCAAAAAAATCTTTTAATGGTTTATGTAAGTTATGTGTTTCAACTTCTGTAAGCATTGTATTGTTGATTAAAAAGTATATTTAAGTGAGTAAGCCTTTTCTTAATGTAGAAGTATAAAGATATAACAATTATTTCACACAAAGCAAAACTATTTTAATTTTACTTTATGTTTTAGACCAATTAAACATAAATAATGGTCTACATCCATAATAAAAGGATTTAAATTATCTATGAGTAAATTGTATTTTACACTTATTTATTTTTAATATTTATATTTACCCAAAATGGTTAAAATTTCTAATTATATTCTTGCTATTTCAAGTGCATTATTGCTCAGTGTCGCTTGGCTTACACCTCTTACCTTTTGCATTTTTATTGCCTTTGTTCCATTATTTATTTTGGAAGAGGCAATATTCAAATCCTCGACTGTTAAACGAAAAAAACTAAAGATTATTGGGTTCATTTATTTAGCCTTTTTTATTTGGAATACCTTAGTAACTTGGTGGATTAGCTATGCTTCAATTGGCGGGGCGGCAATGGCAATCATAAGCAACTCTGCATTTATGTGTATTATTTTTATGCAGTGGCATCATTTAAAAGTCCGCATCAACAAACCGTGGGCAATTTGGCTAATTATTCCCTTGTGGCTAGGTTATGAATATGGTAATACATTATGGGATTTAACGTGGACTTGGTTAACACTTGGAAATGTTTTTGCATTTGCACATAATTGGATTCAATGGTATGAATTTACTGGCACATCTGGTGGAAGTTTGTGGGCGCTAATTGTAAATATTAGTATTTATAAATTGATTCAAAATAAAACATATACATTAAAACATGTCATAAAACCATTTGCGTTTATTATTATCCCAATATTGATTTCTTTAGCAATAATAAGCTTTAAGCAAACTGTAAACACAAAAACATCATCAAAACAAAATCAATATAAAATATTAATTATTCAGCCAAATGTAGATCCATATAACGAAAAATTTTATTTCGAGCCTGAAGTACAATTAACTAATGTACTAAAACAAATTTCTGAAAAGCTTGATAGTACTATTCAATTTTTGGTTTTACCTGAAACATTTTTAACTGAAAATATATTTGAAGGAAAGGAACAAGATTCTTATTCCATTCAATTTTTAAAAGATAGCATCCTGAAAAAATATCCAAATTTAATTTTAATCACTGGAGCAAATACAATTTACACCTATCAAGCAAATGAAGCAATAAGTTCAACTGCACAAAAATTTAATAACGCTAATGAATATTACGATTCCTTTAATACAGCTATCCAATTAAAGGATTCAACGATCTCATGTTATCATAAATCAAAACTTGTGCCAGGTGTTGAACGAATGCCATTTCCGTCTTTATTAAAACCATTAGAGGGATTAGCAATTGATTTAGGTGGCACCATTGGAAGTCTTGGTTCGCAAGACTATCGCACTGTATTTTTTAGTCACAACGACAAAGTTGGTATTGCTCCAGTTATTTGTTACGAGAGCGTTTATTCTGATTATGTAGCACAATACGTGCGCAATGGCGCCAATCTCATTTTCATTATTACCAATGATGGTTGGTGGGAAAATACACCAGGACATCGACAGCATTTGGCCTACGCGAGGTTAAGAGCCATTGAAACGCGCAGAGAAATTGCTAGATGTGCTAATACAGGAATATCTTGTTTTATTACACCATTCGGAGAAATTGAACAAGCAACAACCTATTGGGAAAAAGCAAGTATCATTAAACACATGACACCTCAAACTATTCAGACTTGGTTTGTTACATTCGGCGACCTAATTTCATACTCCTCATCATGTCTTGCAATATTATTAATTGCTTGGAGTCAAATTTTACGCTTTAAGAAGTCTTAAATTTTATTAAATTTGAACTTTATTTTAATAACACGTTTAATTAATTAATATATATTGTATGGAAAAATTTGATGTTACCATTATTGGTTCTGGTCCTGGTGGTTATGTAGCGGCAATTCGTTGTGCACAATTAGGAATGAAAACGGCTTTAATAGAGAAATACCAAACCCTTGGTGGTACATGCCTTAATGTAGGTTGCATTCCATCAAAAGCATTATTAGATTCGTCTGAACATTTTTATAATGCAGTTAACCACTTTGAGGAACATGGTATAGACATTGAAACTCCTAAAGTAAATTTAAAACAAATGATTGAACGTAAACGTGGTGTTGTAAAAATGACATGTGAAGGAATCAATTATTTAATGAAGAAAAACAAAATTACTGTATTTACAGGTGTTGGTAGTTTTGAATCAAAAACAATTGTAAACATTACAAAAGCAGATGGCGCCAAAGAACAAATTGAAACTGTAAAAGCCATTATTGCAACGGGCTCAAAACCTGCTTCATTGCCAGGTATTGAAGTAGATAAGAAACGAATCATAACGTCAACTGAAGCCCTAGAAATGACTGAAATACCAAAACATTTAATCATCATTGGTGGTGGTGTAATTGGACTAGAATTAGGTAGTGTTTATGCACGTCTTGGTTCTAAAGTTTCTGTTGTAGAATTTATGGATAGATTAATTCCAGGAATGGATGCAAGTTTAGGTAAAGAATTACAACGTGTCATGAAAAAAGATTTAAAAGTTGAATTCTTCATGAAACACAAAGTAGAAAGCGTTAAAACAAAAGGAAAAGAAGCGACTGTAACGGCTGATAATGGAAAGGGTGAAAAAGTTGAAATAAAGGGAGATTACGTTTTAATGGCTGTAGGTCGTAAACCTTATACTGAAGGATTAAATTTAGAAAAAGCAGGGGTAAAATTAGATCCTCGTGGACGAGTTGAAGTAGATGCTCATTTAAAAACAAGTACAGATAACATTTACGCTATTGGAGATGTAGTCGTTGGTGCTATGTTAGCTCATAAGGCTGAAGAAGAAGGTGTATTTGTTGCTGAACAAATAGCAGGACAAAAACCACACATCGATTATAATTTAATACCTGGTGTTGTTTATACATGGCCTGAGGTTGCGGCTGTTGGCCAAACAGAAGAGCAATTAAAAGAAAAAGGTATTAAATATAAAGTTGGTTCTTTTCCTTTTAAAGCAAGTGGAAGAGCTCGTGCAAGTATGGACACTGATGGTTTTGTGAAAGTATTAGCCGACGAAACAACTGATGAAATATTAGGTGTGCACATGATTGGTCCACGTACTGCGGATATGATTGCTGAAGCAGTTGTAGCTATGGAATATAGAGCAAGTGCTGAAGATATTTCTCGAATAAGTCATGCTCATCCAACATTTACAGAAAGCTTAAAAGAAGCGGCATTAGACGCAACTGGAAAAAGAGCTTTACATATTTAATTGTACTTAAAATAAAACTAAAAGGGCTAAAGATTACTTTAGCCCTTTTTTATTTCTTCAATCTTTTGAATAACCGATCGTACTGCAAACTTACAAATTCGTTGCTGTGATTCTTTAAAACATAACGATAAGCCGTTTCAGTAAATGTATCTCTTAAATCTTTACTCGTTAATAATTCATTAACGTTATAAGCTAATGCTTCTGAATCTTTTATTTTAGAAAGCAAACCATTACCATTAACAACTTCTTTCAAACCTCCAGCATTTGTTGATGCAACGGGCACTTTGTATAAGAACGCATCAAGCACGCTACTACCTAATCCTTCTTCTTCTGAACTCATTACAAACACATCTATGATTGAAAAAAAATCTTCCACATCTGTTACAAATCCATTTAAAATAAAGTACTCTTGAAGATTTAATCTTTTAATTTCAGTTTCAACTTCTTGTTTTAAAACGCCAGAGCCAAAGTGTAAAAAAACAAAATCACTTCGAGTTAAAGACAATTGATGTATGGCTCTAACGAGTGTAATGGGGTCTTTATGAGGGACAAGAGCCGCAGTAGTTGCGACTATTTTTTTACCTAAATAATTACGCTTAATTAAAAATTCTTTTGCTCTTTCTGTATTTAATTTTTTAGAAACCGCTACATCGCTTATCACCTCAACATTGCGAACACCGAAGTTTTTAAGAATAGTTTTTATGGCTTCTGAAATGGCAATGACTTTGGTTGTGCTATTATATTTAAACAAGGTTAATTTTCCTTTCGGAACAAAATCAACACGGCGCGTATAAACTAAAGGTACTCTAAAAAATAGTTTAGAAAATAACGCATGAAATTGGTTAGATGCAGTTTGTGTATGAATAACATCATACTTATCAGCACGCCATAAAAAAAACCAAATAGCAGACAGGTTATTTCTAATTTCGATAACTTTAATGCCTTTTGCCTTAGCATGCTGACTTAACGGAAATCCTTTTAAACATAAAAGCGTTACATCATGCTTACAATGCATCAAACCCTCTGCATTATAAAGCGTTTGTCGCTCACCACCGCGCCAAGATTTTTCTGTATTTACTTCTAGTATATTCATAAATGATTATGCAATTTGCACATAATTAATCTAAAACAAAAAATGAATATTTCGATTTTTATACCGAAGTTTGTTAATATCAAACATGGAAAGTTTTAAAAATAAAGTCGTTTGGATAACAGGAGCTTCTTCGGGCATCGGCGAAGCTTTAGTTTATGAATTTGCTTCAAATGGCGCCAAACTAGTCTTATCTGCACGAAGAGAGCACGAGTTACAACGTGTTGCAATCACAGCTAATTTAACATACGAAACTAGTTTATTATTACCATTTGATTTAGTAGATACGTCAAAAGCTGATGAATATGCTGAATCAATCATAAATAAATTTGGTTGTATTGATATACTAATAAATAACGGCGGCCAAAGTCAAAGGGCTGAAGCAATTCATACATCGGTTGAAGCAGAAAAAAAATTATTTGAAATCAATTATTTTAGTGCTGTTAATTTATCGAAAGCTGTTTTACCATATATGCTGAAACAACAATCTGGAAAAATAATTGTAATCAGCAGCATTGCCGGTAAATTCGGTTTCTATTTACGGTCAACGTATTCGGCTGCAAAACATGCTTTACAAGGTTATTTCGAAAGTTTACGGTTAGAAGTTGAAACAAAAGGTATTCATATTTTAATTGTTTGTCCAGGTAAAATTAAAACAGCCATTTCATTAAATGCTGCTGTTGAGAACGGACAAACCCATAACAAAATGGATAAAAGTCATGAACATGCTATGACTGCAGAAGTATGCGCGAAAGAAATCATTACAGGTCTATTAAAAAATAAAGAAGAATTATTTGTTGGCGGAAAAGAATTAGTAATTGTAAAAATAAAACGTTTTTTTCCTCGCTTATTCAATGTGTTAATTAGAAAACAAAGTCCTTATTAGAACTTACCAGCTTCAATGAGCTGAATTGCTCTTTCGATCATGATATCTTCTCCTTCAGGATCATATTCAGTTTTCATATTACTCCCAAAAATACGTGCCACACTTTGCCACATAAATGCTTGAAAATTTCCACGCATTTGCTTCACAATTTCAAAACTTGTTGAGCCTGTTTCCCTATCAATTAATTTTAAAAGAATTTTTCCTTGAGTCATGGATAGATTTTTTAAATCATTTTCAAAATCAGCTTTCAACTCTTTTTCAATAATTTTTACGTACGCTTTTTTGGCTCGTTCACTAGGTAGCTTTGATAAAATTAAATCATATTCTTTCAGTTTTGCCGCTGCTAAAATAGCATAAGGATATACTTTCTTTACATTGTATTTAGTGCGTGTCCATGCTTCATACTGCTTTTTTGTTTTATAAGAATAATCTGCAACTATCAATACTTCAGGCATCCAAATAGAAGCAATCGTATCACCATGATAAATCTCAGCCCACACTTTATATAAAACTTTTGGTTTTTCGGACGGAACAATAACTTCATCTTGTGAAAACAAACATAAAAATCCAAAGCAAAAAAATGCTGTAAATTTTAACTTACTTATGTCGTTTGCAATCATGTTATAATTAATCCGAAAAATAAAAAAGGTAACCGTAAAATAGTTACCTCTTAAATTTTATTTAAATAAAAGATAAATTTTTAAACTCTATTTAATCGCCATTTTGATTTCGTGTTAGCTGTTGCAGCTACCACCTCACGCTTTGAATTATCTAAATGAGAAGAAATAAATGCACCAAAAATAGATGCCACTTCCTCTTCGTCTTTAGCTGATTTATTTAGCATTTCGGGTTTAAAATATTTTGGTATAAATCCAGTATCAAAATGTCCACTTACAAATGCTTCATGTTTTAAAACAAAGGAACAAAAAGGTAAGGTTGTTTCAACCCCAGTTATTGTATAATCTTGAATAGCACGTAACATTTTATCAATGGCTTCTGTTCTATCTTTTCCGTGTACAATTAGTTTCGCAATCATTGGATCATAAAAAATAGGAATATCCATTCCTTCTTCAAATGAATCATCAACACGAACACCAGGCCCAGAAGGGATTCTGTACGTTTTTAAATTTCCAATATCTGGTAAAAAATTATTTGTTGGATCTTCGGCACACACACGAACTTCAATAGAGTGTCCATTAATTTTTAAATCATCTTGTGTGATTGATAGTTTCTCGCCACGTGCCACTTTAATTTGTTCTTTTACTAAATCTAAACCTGTTATCATTTCAGATACAGGATGTTCAACTTGCAAACGCGTATTCATTTCTAAAAAATAGAAATTCATTTGATCATCTAACAAAAACTCAACTGTACCTACTCCACTGTAATTACAAGCTTTTGCAACATTCACTGCACACTCACCCATTGCTTTTCTAAGTTCGGGAGTTAACACACACGAAGGAGCCTCTTCAATTACTTTTTGATGACGACGTTGAATACTACATTCACGCTCAAATAAATAAACACAATTACCATGATCATCTGCTAATAATTGAATTTCGATGTGGCGAGGACCAGTCGCGTATTTTTCAATAAATACTGCGCCGTTTCCAAAAGCAGAAATAGCTTCACTAATTGCTAACTTCATTTGTTCTTCCACTTCACTTTCTTTTTCAACAAGACGCATTCCTTTTCCCCCACCGCCAGCAGAAGCTTTAATTAACAAAGGGAATCCAATTTCTTTTGCCAAACGTGTTGCTTCAACAACATCATCAATAGCACCATCAGAACCAGGAATCATCGGAACATTATATTTTTTAGCAGTTGCTTTTGCGCTTAATTTATCACCCATTAAGTCCATTGCTTCAGCACTTGGTCCAATAAATGTAATGCCAGCTTTTTTTACTTTTCTAACAAAATCTGCATTCTCAGATAAAAAACCATATCCCGGATGAATGGCATCGACATTAAGTTCCTTACAAATTTCAATGATTTTATCTCCTTGTAAATAGGATTGTGCACTTGGAGGTGGACCAACACAAACTGCTTCATCAGCATACCTCACAAATAAAGCATTTCTATCCGCTTCGCTAAATATAGCAACGGTTTTAATTCCCATTTCTTTTGCACTGCGCATTACACGTAAAGCAATTTCGCCTCTATTTGCAATTAATATTTTTCTCATGATTCGTTCTAAAATAGGTTACAAAATAAAGAAAAAAAAGGAGTTTAACAAAGTGAAAATTGGACACGGAAATGGTACTTCATTTTAAGCAAAACATAAACGTTGAAAAAATTACTTAATTTTATCTTCATTCATAATTGAAGCTTCGCCATTCAAACAAAGTTTTCCTGTTAATTTATTCTTCACAATTGTTTCTACAATAGCCGTATTTTTTTTATTGATAACTTCGGTAACCGTAAATACAGCTTCATAATCAACATCCACATAAAGTGGTCTCAAAAAATTAAGAGATTGTTTTAAGTAAATTGTTCCCTCGCCTGGAAACATGACTCCGAAAACTTTACTAAACACAGAAGCGCCTAACATACCATGAATAATAGGTCTTTTAAAAACTGTTTTTGATGCAAAATCTGAATTCAAATGTACTAAGTTTTTATCTCCTGTTACTTCAGCAAAAAGATTGACATCTTCTTGAGAAAATTTAAAATTGTAAGTATAAGTTTGATTAATCTGTATCATAAATCCTCAATCACAAAACAACCTACGAAACACAAACACAATAATCAAAAACTATTTTAAATTCGAAAGTAATGAAATGTGTCCTGCTTTATATACTGTATTTCCGTATACTGTTTTAATTTGTGCACGATAAATATACGTATTTTGTTCGCAAACTACACCCTTATTTTTACCATTCCATCCAATTTCATCATCCTTACTTGCGAAAATTAATTCGCCCCATCTATCGAAAATTTCTAAATAAATACTCACTAAACCATAACCGTTAGGAATAAATACATCATTCTCTGAATCACCATTTGGACTGAATGAATTAGGAATGAAAATTTGATAATCATATTTAACGTTGACACACACATCATCGTAAGACACACATCCATATTGATTTTCTCCTTTTAGCGTATAGCAAGTCGTTACTGAAGGATTTACCTCAACAACAGGGCAAAAATTACAAATCAACGGTGTACTTGTAGGTGCTAAAAAACCAACAGGTACATTCCCTATTCCGTTTAAAACATACGATTCATCAACATTGATGATCGTATCTCTTCCTGCATAAACATAAGGCAATGGATTCACAATAATTTCGACTGTTGCTGTTGCAGGACATAAACCACCAACAGAACCCGTCACAGTATAAATAGTTGTCGCCGTTGGACTTACAGAGGTATTATTAGAGGACGGATTTGCAACGCCTATTGTGGGTTGCCAATTAAAAACAGTTCCTCCAAGAGCTTGAATCAAAACGGATTCACCTAAACACAATGTGTCATTAGGAAATGCTATGACATTGGTTTGCGGAATAACATTTACTAAGGCAATTTGAGTACTCGCACATAAATTTGGAGCAGTACCATTCGTTCCTATTACAGTATAAACACTCGTTGCATTAGGCATCACAGAAACAGTACTGTTTAATATCGGGCCTGGCATCCATGTATAACTTGTTGCACCAAATGCATTTAAAATAGATTCTTTGCCGCTGCACACAATCGTTGGCGTAGCAACAGTTGAAATGGTAGGTGTTGGAACTACCACAACTGTTGCTGTTGCAATGCCATAGCATCCTAAGGCAGAAATTCCAAGTACTGAATAATTTGAAGTTGCAACAGGCGAAACCGTTAGTGGATTTACAACTGAACCATTACTCCATGTATATGTTGAAGCTCCAGCTCCGGTTAAAAAAGCTAATTGACCTGAACAAATAGTTGGAGAATTTATAGAAACGATGGGCAGTGGATTGACTGTAACTACAGTAACAGCTGTATTTGTACAGCCGCTTAATGTACCAGTAACCATATAGGTTGATGTTACAACAGGCGAAACCGTTAGTGGATTTAATGTTGATCCAGTCATCCAACTGTATGTTGTGGCACCGCTTGGAGTTAATGTAGCAGTGGCACCGATACAAATTGATGGTGAATTAATGGTAATTACAGGTAATGGTGTAACAGAACAGGTGGCGACTAAAGAATTTGTACAACCAGATGCATTAGTACCCAAAACTGTATAGGTTGAAGTTATAGTTGGAGTAGCAACGATTGAATTAGTATTAACACCAGTGCTCCAAGAATAGGTGCTAACCCCAGATGCTGTTAAAGTACCAGATTGACCTACGCAAATGGTAAGAATATTAACTGAAATAGTTGGCAATGCATTTATAAATACAGTGGCAGAAGTAGATCCTGTGCAACTTCCATTTGTCCCATTAATGGTATAATTTGTATTACTAGTTGGGGAAACGGTTTGCGTTGTTCCTAAAAAACCATTACTCCATGTATAAGTATTAGCGCCACTCACTGATAAGGTAGCCGTATTACCAATACAAATCGTGGGATTATTAACTGATATTGTAAAGGCTGCTGTTACAACGACATTAGCAACAGCTGTATTTGTACATCCTGCCGTTGTTCCTGTAACTGTATAATTTGCATTCGAAATAGGAGAAACCGTTAGTGATGTTGTAGTTGCTCCTGAACTCCAACTATAGGTTGTTGCACCCGCACCAGTTAATGTAGCTGTTTGTCCTGAGCAAATAGCTGTTGAATTGACAGTAACGGTTGGTAAGGCATTCACGACTACAGTTGCAATAACTGTATTAGTGCAACCGCTTGTATTTGATCCAAATAAAGTATAAGTGGTTGTTGCAATAGGAGAAACCGTTATCGTATTGGTTGTAGCTCCTGTACTCCAACTATAAGTGGTTGCCCCAGTTCCTGTTAACGTGGCTGTGCTACCGGAACATATGGTAGCAGAACTAGCACTTAATGCTAGTGTAGAACTTATTGAAACCATTGCTGTAGCAGATGCAGTACAACTAGAAGATAAATAACCTACTGAATACGTCGTTGCTGTTAATGGAGAAACAGAAATGCTTGGAGTGGTTTGTCCGCCTGGAAGCCACAAATAAGAACCACCGCCAACAGATGGTGTTGCTGTTAGCACAGTTGAATTTCCAAGACAAATACTCTGAGAAGCAACACTTACGGTAATCAGCGTGGAAGTAGAAATAGCAACTGTTTTTGTAGCTGTGCAACCAATAGATGATGTAGCTGTAACTGTATATACCCCTGCACATAAATTAGTAGCCGTTGGAGTGGCCTGACCGTTAGACCAAGCATATGTGTACCCGCCAACCGAGCCACTTGTGTTGGCTGTAGCAATACCATTACAAGCACAAGCAGCATTTGTAAACGTCGTTGTAATTGACATGGTTGAAAAAGAAGAACAAGAATTGTTCATAGAACTAATCCATGCCGCATTAGCTGGCGAATTGGGTGCGCCTGGAGTTTCTCCTAAGGCGACACCAGTATTGATCCAATTAGATTGTAGTGTATAAACCGTATTGGTTAAATTAGTATTTGCTATAACACTCCCTCCTTGGGCTGCTGAAAAATAAATCATTGGAGAAACGTTATTGTTACCATAACTAACTGAAAAAATTATTGTTCCTGATGCATTAACGGTATGAAAAGAATCTCCTCCATTAGCCATACCAACATAATTCCAATTGCCTCCCGGTGTAAAGCCTGTCGTTGGATAAGAGGCGTTTGCAGAGTTAGGCGCTGTAGCATTTCCTTCAAATAAAGTTGAACTAATAGGAATAACTAATTTACAATTTCCGTCAGTCGTGGAAAGGTCGTTTAATGCTGGAAAGTATGTTGTATTGTAATCCGCATCATTATAAATTAATATAAGTGTACCAATAGGTATGTTGGCCCAAAATAAATTGTTTGAAAACCGAACACATCCAGGAGCAATACCCGTACCTGTGCCTGTTGCGTATGCGCCATTATTATCGTCAAAGTAATAACCTCTCAAATCAAGCGTTGGCGTGGCAGCGCAACTTGGAGTGCCAACAACTAATAATTCAACGTATTCTTGAATTGAACCGCCAACACCATTCGAGACTTCATTAATAATTAATGTTTGAGAGTTAACCTGCGAAACAACACAGATTAGAAAAACTAAAACAATACGATTGATATAATTCATTACAACTATTTACTATTTTTACACTGTGTTTCAATTTACTTAAAATCATTATTCTTAGAATGAAATCAACGACTTTAATACCAGTGATTTTCTAAATTTAAGTAAAAATATAAACAAATATGAATTTTCATTTAAGCAAAACATTATCAAAATAATGTTTAAAATTCAACTAAACTTTTAGGCTATTTACCTTAAATAATCAATGATTTGTCGATTATGCAAAAAGATTAAAAATGACATCATACATCCTTATTTTAAAAAATAGTTCAAATGGAAATCGTTAATTTAAAATCAAAGGTTGTAAAAAGAATGGCTAACTTAGAGGTTCAATAAGTTTTTATAAAACATGAATCGTTTAGATTTTCTAAAAACACTAGCTCTTTCTCCATTAACTTTATCCGTTATGAAATTAAAAGATTTAGAAAATATCACAGAGCCATTTTCTGAAACCAAAAAAATGCCTGTTTTATTTCTTGGACATGGAAGTCCTATGAATGCGATAGAGGAAAATGAATTTGTAAGAGGATTTCGAAACATTGGTAAAGATATTCCAACGCCAAAAGCCATATTAATCATTTCGGCTCATTGGGAAACAAAAGGGACATTAGTAACTGCTATGCAAAAACCACGAACGATACATGATTTCGGAGGTTTTCCGCAAGCATTATTTGATGTTCAATACCCTGCACCTGGAAGCCCTGAATTAGCCAATGAAACAAAACGTTTAATAAAAAAAGTACAAGTTGGGTTAGATGAATCTTGGGGCTTAGATCATGGAGCATGGTCTGTTGTAAAACATTTATATCCAAAAGCAGATGTGCCTATCATCCAAATGAGTATTGATTATACGCAAGGGGCTCAATACCATTATGATTTAGCAAAAGAACTTTTATCACTCAGAAAAAAAGGAATCCTCATAATCGGTAGCGGAAACATGGTTCATAATTTGGGAATGGTGGCATGGGATAAACTAAATACTGACTCATACGGTTATGATTGGGCCATTGAAGCCAATGATAAAATGAAACATTTTATTTTATCTGATAATCATCAACCACTCATTCATTTTAAATCTCAAGGTCGCGCCTTTGATTTGGCTATACCAAGTCCCGAACATTATTTACCATTGCTGTATACACTTGCTTTAAAAGACCAGAATGAGCAAGCAAGCTTCTTTAATGATAAACCAGTTGGAGGTTCTTTAACCATGACGTCTGTGAAAATTGGTTAGTATTTTATGGAATCATTTTTAAGATTTAGAAATTGAAAATAAAATAATTTGGCATTATCGTTTAACAGGGATACTTCCAGAAATAAGAGGCAATTTCATTTGATAAAAACATTTTCTAAATTGCTGGGTGGGAAAATATGATTTAATCTTAAATAATTCATCAAACTCAGTGATAGATAAATTTTTAGAGGCAAGCGTTTTAAAAAAGGGGTTAAACCGAATAGAAATTAAACAATGAATATGTTGTTGTATCGCTCCGTTGTACCCAGAAATAGCATACAATAATCCGTCAGAAATTTGATCTTCTATACAGCACAAATTTTTCAGAGTTTTAAAAACATCATAACTACCCAAATCTTTTAATACTACACGATGAAATGGAAGCCCTTTCATCATTTTTTTTGATTTGGTAATGTCTTTTTTTAAATCACTGCATCCAAGTATAACTTTAAGATGATTCGCATGTGCCACTTGAATGACTTCTAAAATGAACGTTAACTGTTTTGAAGATTTATTAAACAAGAACTGTAAATTATCGATAGCGATAACATTCTGCTTTACTAAGTGATTAAAAAATACAGACTTATCTTCATCCGTTTTTAATAAGGAAGCAATGTATAACAACGACTGGGCTGAAATGTAGATACTTTTTTTTTCTTGAGACAAATAATCATTACATAACGCATGTAAAAGATGTGTAACACCAATTCCGCTTTTACCTGAAAAAATAGTAAATCTAATTTCATCATCATTCATCACTTGATGATTTATAGCATCAAATTGACTATTAAAATAATTTCCAAAAGTTAATTGCTTATTTGGGTTTGTATGTAGTTGCGCTAAATAATTCATGTTTTACTTCCTTAACGAATGTAATT
>JBILCJ010000131.1:0-6321 GCA_044353195.1 Bacteroidia bacterium
ATTAGTTTTGAAGAGACCACCGAAACTAAAATAATTGCAGGTTATACTTGTAAAAAAGTAAAAGCCACGATGGTTAATCATCCTGAAAGTACATTTAGTGTTTATTATACTACTGATTTAGGAAAAGACAGCATTAATCTTTTGAGTCCATATAAAGCCATTAAAGGTATGCTTATGGAATATCGATTAAAGAAATTAGGGCTAGAATTGTGTTTTACAGCAACTGAAGTTAAGAAGAATACGATAGGAAGTGATGTCTTCGAAATTCCTTATAACTATAAAGTAGTGACCCGGTCAGAGATGAATAAACTTTTTGAAGATTTTCAAAAATAATATCCTACATAAAGTAATTCACTTTCAAATAATTAATTTGCCATTTAGCATATTTTTATTTTTTCCTTAAAATTATTTTATAAGTTTGATATATTATTAAATCACATTTTAAATTAGAAAATTATGAAAAAATTAGTTCTTGCATTGTCATGTTTTGCAATCACAACATTAACAGCTCAAATTAAAGAAGGATATGTTTTATATGATATGAAATTTGAAGGATTACCTGCTGAGCAAGCGGCAATGATGGGTGATATGGAAACTAAAATTACCTTTAAGGATAAAAAAGTGTTAACAGAAATGACATCTATGATGTTTACTAATCAAACGGCTGTTGATGATTTAGGAATGACTATGTTAATGGAGCAAATGGGAAATAAAATTGCCGTAAAACAAACTAAATCAGAGATGGAGAAAGAAGCTGCTAAAGCAAAAAAGACAGCAGACCCAAAAATAGAATACACCAATGAAACAAAAATGATCGCAGGTTACGAATGTAAAAAAGCAATGGTTACATTAACTATTAAGGATAAAAAAGAAGAAACCATGGAAATTTGGTATTCCGAAAAATTTGAAAATCCTAATAATGAAGGTAAAGGAAAAGGGCAAAGTTTCATGAAAGGATTAAAAGGAATGCCTTTCGAATATTCTGGAGGTCAAGGTGGCATGAAAATGAAAATGATTGCGAAAGAAGTTTCGGTAGATCCTGTTTCTGATTCTAAATTTAATTTATCTGTAGATGGTTATAAATTAATGACTATGGATGAGTTAAAAGCAATGGGTGGAAAATAATCTTTTTAGGATTAAACAAAAAAAAAGAGCGACTATTTAGTCGCTCTTTTTTTTAATTATTATTTCTTTTTATGGTAATGTAATCGTGTAAACATTTCCATTAATGGTTACAGTTGCTTGATCATCACATGAACCACTTCCGTAATTAATATATCTTGTTGCTTTTCCACTTGGTGTATGTTCTAATATACCAGCAGTAAAATGTCTGCGGCAAGCAAATGCCATGTTTCTTATTAATGGACTTGTAATCACAGATGTAAATGTATTTCCACTTGCTGCTGTGCCACTTGCGTTTCCAGTTATGGAGTAGGTATCATCTAACCATGATAGCGTATTTTCTCCAGTTAACCATTCCCTATGACGATTACTATTCCACAATACCGTACCCGCACCACCTGCTTTAATCACGCTGATGTTTGCATTTATTTCATAAACTAAATGATTCGCTGCATTGTGTCCTTTATTTTTAATTGTTTTTAGTCCCAACACTTGATTATCATTTACAAAATAATTTGTCGGTGTTACAGTTATTACCGTTAATGAATCTCTGTATCTTCCTGTAAAATTAAGTTTTAAAATTCCTCTTCTATATCTGCCATCGTTACATAAACAATTTGTTGTGCCAAAGTTTATGGTAACTGTTTTTGCTGCAGCTATTGTGTCAAAACTAACACTTGCACATGAACTTAATAGGGCACTTGATTCTGTTGTTTTAAAACTCGACACACTATTGCTTCTCCCAACCTCATCAGCAATGCTTGTTAAATCATTTACAGATGTCGAAGCTAATGATTGATCAGTCGCAGATGATGTATCATTGTCTTTTTCTTCTGTTTTCTTTTTACAAGAAGAGACGATGCTTGTAAATGCTATTGCTGCAATGGCAATTCCAATTTTTAGTTGTTTAGTTTTCATATTTTTTATATTTAGATTTTTTGTGATATTTCTCTTTTGACTAATGTATTAAAAAAAGGTTTAATCTTCAAAAGAAAAAAAGTTAATATAAATCTTGTGTTTCAATTAAGTCTTGCATATCACTCAATTTAATATCTTTTAAAATAGAATTTCTTTTCGGTATTTCCTGATTTCCTGTATTAATAGTATTATCACCAGCTTCCGATGAATTATTTAAATCAATTAAATCATATAAGTTATAATTATTATAAATTGACTTTGTTTTTCCAAATTTCACAGTTAATCCAATGTTTACAAACAAGGCTCCAGATAATTTTTCAGCATAAAAATGATTTAATTTCCCATTATTATTTTTGTTGTAGGTTTCAGAAAACAAGCTAATGCCATTTTGTGAAGAGATGCCAACACCTAAATAAAATCCAATTAGTTTATTTGAATTAAAATCAAAACGAGAGCCTAATAGATATTCGTATCTGCCAAAATTTATATTTCTATCGTTATTCAAATAATAAAGTTCGTCTGTATTTGCAAATGAATAAACGCCTCCTTGTGGTTTGGCATAAATACTAGTTCTAACATTTTTTCCGATTGGAAAATTAACACTCATACTTCGTGGAAATTGAATATTAAAATTAAATCCATTGACGCTTCCTAATCTCAAGCCTACATAAGGAATAAAAAATCTATTTCCAAAAGTGAATGTTCGGGTCAAGCCAACTCTAATACTTGCATTTTTGTTACAAGTGTAATTATAAATAACAGAATAGGCTGATCTATACCTTTTTGTGAAATTATAGCCATTATCTTGTGTAACGAATGGAGAAAAATCTAAAAACCAACTGCCACTTTTACCTGAATTGTAAATCATTCTCACACCAACAGATGTTTTACTTAAATGATGATTTGAAATGCCAGAAAATATTGGAGAAACAACTGCGTAGCTACCAGTTAACAAAAGATGTATGTTTGAAATACGTGTACTATCATTTTTGTAGGAATCTTTTGTATAAATGGGGGTGTTAAATCCAATAATTGATTGATTTAGTTTATACGTTTTAAGTTTTTTTGAAACATATTTATCACCTATTAAATTGCGTTTAGAAGTACTATAAAAATCAGTATAGATATTTGTTTTAAAATAATGTTTGGCTGGTTTTATAACAATTACAGAATCTTTTTTTAATGCAAAAAGCATTGTATGTGATAATACAAGGCAATAGATAATTAAATTATACCTTAAAAAAAACATTATTCTTGAGAAGAGCTTTTAATGGTTTTTATTAATTCTTTTTTGAAATCATTTTCTGCCATTTTTATTAAGGCTATTTTTTTGATGGGTAAGATTTTTTTATATTTTTCATAATACTCTTTATTCAAATCTAACTCTTTTTGTTTCAATATAAATTCGGCTGTTAATAAAGCTTCAGCTTCTTTATCTGAAATAATTTCCGCATTAAAATTTTTTATAAAATTAATTCGGTATGTTTTTTTTAAATTATCTAATTTATCATTTAGTTCATTGTAAAGCGGCCAAAATTGCTGAGTTTCTTGATTTGATAAATCAACTTTGCTATTTATAAAAGCAACTCTTAATTGGTCAATTTTATCTCGCTTAGCATTAGTTTGACTTTCGCTATTAAAAGCAAACCACAATAAAACAAATATGTAACTATATTTTTTCATTATAATTCGTCAATAATTTCATCAAAGTTACTATCATTTATAAAGCTATCAGTTTTTGATTTTTCAGAATCTGAATTTTTATGATTATTCAATTGATTATTTAATTTTTTAAGATTAACTAATTCAATTAATTGTTCATCATCGAAACTTGAAATGGTTTTTGTGTGATTTAAAATTTCTTGCTTTTCGAGGCACGCCAATGTTTTACAATTTGAATCAATTAAATTTTCCGTTTTATGGTTAGCATATAAAAACCATGATAACATTATAATAGCGATTGCGCTAAATGATAATGCTACTTTTTTAGTAAATATAATATCAATAAGGAGCTCAATAAAAGAAGATTTTGTTATATGTATTTTTTCTTTTATTTGATGACTAACATGTTCGAAGTATAGTTCAGGATAAGAAAAAGAATTCTTTTTTTCAATAGAAAATAAAACAGTAAAGTCTTTTAATTCATCGATATCGTGTATTTTTTTTACTAAGTTATTTTCAAGTGATTCTAGGTATGCAATATCATTAGGAAAATCTAAATGAGATTTTAGCGATATTAGTGTTTTATACTCAACTAATTCTGTTTCAAGTTCTAATTGCTCTTTTGATAAATTAAAATAATTCTTTGGTACTGAAAATGTATTTGTTTTTTTTATTGAACTTAATACTGAAAATTTATTAAGTTCATTTTTAATTTCTAATTTTTGTCTTAATTTAGTTTCAAAGGATTCAAAGTATTGTGACGGCAAACCAAAACTTGGACGCTCATTTTTATCAAATGGCAAGTTTGGTTCATCATTACTATTAATTTCTTTATTGTTCATTTTAACTTTGATGTTTTAATTGTCTTTAGGTTTAATCTTTAACCAATAATTCTTCAATTTTTTTTGCAGCAATGTGATAGGATGCTTTTAAAGCTCCAACGGATGTGTCTAAAATGGTCGACATTTGCTCATATGGCGTTTCATCGTAATAACGCATATTAAATACAATGCGTTGTTTTTCTGGAAGCGTTAATATGGCTTGTTGTAATTTGAGTTGTATCTCATCGCCACTAAAAAACGAGTCGGTTTCTAATGATTTTGATAATTGATATTCTATTGGATGAATGGAAGTTGTGTTAGCTCGTTGTTTTTGTTTTAAAAAAGTAAGCGATTCATTTGTTGCAATGCGGTATAGCCAGGTATATAATTGTGATTCTTCTTTAAATCCAGCTAAGCCTTTCCACGTTTTAATAAAAGTGTTTTGTAGAACATCATCTGTATCATCATGACTGATAACTATTTTACGAATATGCCAATACAGTTTTTGCTGATATTTTTGAATCAAATAATGCAGAGCCATATTTCGTGATGAATCATCACGATATAATTTTAATATGTCCTCATCGGAATAATGTTGCATATTTAATTTTAGTTATCAATTACTTTGACTGCAAATTATCACGAAAGTTTAAGGTGATGAAAAAATTATTTTCTGCACATATAAAGTAATTCTCCTTTTGGTAAACGGTATCTTTCTACTAAATCTGCTGAAATTTGTTTGGTATAATCTTCTACAGTTACTTTAAAACCAGCTGCTTCCAGTTTGTCTTTATAGTCTAAGCCAAACAAACGTACATGATCTTTTTGCCAAAAATGTAATTCCCTGTCTTTCTCACTTGTAATCGTTTTATCTTCGTATGTTTCGTAGCGATTGATATCTTGTGGTATTTGAAATATACCAAAGCCTCCTGGCTTCATCATTCTATATAATTCGCGAATGCATTGGTCAGCATCTTCAACATGCTCTAACACGTGGTTACAAAATACAACATCAAACAAATTATTTTCAAATGGTGCATGGTGTAAATCAAAATGATGATCTGCAATTGGTGAGTTATAATCACCGGTTACATAATCTAAATTTGGCATCGCTCTAAACAGTTTGTAAAAACATTGTTCAGGTGCAATGTGTAATAATTTATGTTTTGCTGTAAAGAAATTAGTTTTTTCTTTTAAATATAACCATAGTAAACGGTGTCTTTCTAGAGATAAACTTCCAGGACAAAGTACATTATTACGTTTAGCTCTTCCACCATATCCATAAGGTAAAAATTTGCGATACGTTTTTCCGCTAATAGGATCTTCGTATGTTTTTCCGTAATAAACGAAAGGTGCAATTTTGCTAAAAATTAAACTTAATTGAATAAGTAGTGGGCGAGGTATGGTGCGTAAGATGAAGTGAAACATTAGTTTTTAGTTATTTCGATGATGATAGGTACTATATTTTTTGTAGTTGCATTTGCAGTAAAGTTAACTTTATTATCAATGTTAAATGTAACATCAGTAATTAAATCATCTTTAATAAGTTGATTGATGCGTGTTTGAAAATCAAGTTTTTTATTACTATTAAATTTTTCGTTCAATGTTTTATAGTCGAGTTGATTTTTAGAAATCAACACACAAATATAATCTTTTGTTCCTTTTTCATCTGGACTCATACTTTGATTTCTTGGAAAAACACGTGTGCCTGTAACGCCACAATAAGCAGAATGCTTTGGCGTGTAGGGAAATAAAACATAACTACCATTATCAACTTCTTTTCCAAAAATATAAACGT
>JBILCJ010000117.1:0-7029 GCA_044353195.1 Bacteroidia bacterium
GAAGAAATCATCCCCAATGTTTCCAACCGTTCTTTATTTATTTTGGGGCCAAGTATTTTTATGGTCACTGCCGTGATAACAAGTTCTGTTATTCCTTGGGCTAAACCAGTTTTAATTAATGGTATAACCTATGATTTACAAATTACAGATATCAACATTGGTGTGATTTATTTATTAGGCGTAGCTTCCATCGGTGTTTATGGGATTATGATTGGTGGTTGGGCATCTAATAATAAGTTTGCTTTATTGGGTGCTGTTCGTGCTTCATCACAAATGATTAGTTACGAAATTCCAATGGGTATCGCATTAATTGCTTTAATTATTTCTTCAGGTGGTTCATTAAGTTTAAAAGAAATTGTTGAAGGGCAAGATGCTGGATTTGCCAATATTGTTTGGCAACCACTTGGATTTTTAATTTTCTTTATTTGTGCATTAGCAGAAACAAATCGTGCTCCGTTTGATTTACCTGAATGTGAAACTGAATTAGTTGGTGGTTACCACACCGAATATTCTTCTATGAAATTAGGTTTGTTTTTATTTGCAGAATACATTAATATGTTTATTTCTTCAGCAGTAATGGCAACCATGTATTTTGGAGGATATAATTTTCCATTTGCCCATGAGTTATACGCTAAGCTTGGTTTAGCAGACGGTTCAGTTTGGATTTCAGTAATTGGTTTTGGTGCTTTAATTACAAAAATATTTGGTTTCATTTGTTTATTCATGTGGATTCGTTGGACGTTACCTCGTTTTCGTTATGATCAATTAATGAACTTAGGATGGAAATCATTATTACCATTATCATTATTGAATTTAGCCATTACTGTGGCGGTTGAATACTTCAGAGGAAATATTAAGTTTTAAAATTTTAAATAGATGCAATTAACTAATAGAAAAGTAGTCGTTTCAAATAAAGTACAAAGCCTTGCGGAGCGCTTGTACTTGCCAGCTATTGCAAAAGGCATGGTCATTACTGCAAGTCACTTATTTAAAAAATCACCTACCATTCATTATCCTGAACAAAAGCGTCCCATTGCTCCAGTTTATCGTGGGCAACACGTATTAAAACGTGATGATGCAGGTGCCGAAAGATGTACTTCTTGTGGCATGTGTGCGGTGGCTTGTCCAGCTGAAGCCATAACGATGACAAGTGGTGAACGAAAAAAGGGTGAAGAACATTTGTATCGCGAAGAAAAATACGCTGCAACCTATGAAATAGACATGTTACGTTGTATTTTTTGTGGTTTGTGTGAAGAGGCTTGTCCTAAGGAAGCTATTTTCTTAACAGATCGTCTGGTGGATACACAATTTGAACGTAAAGATTTTGTTTATGGTAAAGACAAATTGGTTGAGAAAATGAATGAGCGCATTGATGTAACTAAACGTCAAACGGCTGCTGTTTTAGAATTTAAAAAAACATTAGGTTTAAAACACAACGAATTATTTGATGCTAATAAATTAAATAAAGGAAATCATCATTAATTAGAAAATTTAAAAAATAATATTAATTCGGTTTTTAATGATAGCCCAAAAAACTAAAATTAAAAACTAAAAACTAAAATTTAAAAAATGTTAGGATACACAATTACACAATGGCTTTTTGGAGTATTATCATTAATGGCAATTATGTTTGCGTTGATGGTTGTTTTTACTCGTAATCCGGTTAATTCCGTTTTATATTTAGTGCTAACATTCTTTTGTATTGCAGGTCATTACTTATTATTAAACGCTCAATTTTTAGCAGTCGTACATATTGTTGTTTATGCAGGAGCAATCATGGTATTATTTTTATTCATCATCATGCTCATGAATTTAAATGCAGATACAGAGCCACGTAAACACATTGTTACGCGTGTCATTGCTGGCTGTATAGGTGGTGTTTTATTGTTCGTAATGGTTGGTGCCTTAAAAGGAGCTGAACAACTACAACTCGTACAAGGTGGTTCATCACAAATAGGATTAGTTAAAAATTTAGGTAAAGTTTTATTTACAGAGTTTTTATTTCCATTTGAAATTGCATCGGTACTATTATTAGCCGCGTTAGTTGGTGCAATTATGATCGGAAAAAGAGAAAAAACAGTTGAAGAAATAGAAAACTAATAAATTAAAAAAAGTAAAATTATGTTAAACGGAATTCCAATTAATTATTACATCATGCTGAGCGCTGTGTTATTTATCATAGGCGTTGTAGGTGTTATGGCTCGTAGAAATGCCATTATTGTTTTTATGTGTATTGAATTGATGTTGAATGCTGTCAACTTGTTATTAGTTGCGTTTTCAACCTTGCATAATGATGCATCTGGGCAAGTATTTGTATTTTTTATTATGGCAGTTGCAGCCGCTGAGGTTGCAGTTGGGTTAGCTATTTTATCTATGGTTTACCGTAATTTTAAAAGTATTGACATCGATTTATTAAGCAGAATAAAAAATTAATTATATGATTAAATTAGTAGCACTCATTCCATTATTTCCTTTACTAGGATTTCTTATTAATGGATTTTTTGGAAAAAAAATAAGCAAAGGTTTATCTGGAACCATTGCAAGTCTAGCAGTTTTAGCTTCATTTGTTGTTTCGCTGTTAATCTTTTTTGATTTGGAAGAACATCATGAAGTGACTTCGCATGCAGTCAATTTATTTGCATGGATAAATTCTGGTAGCCTCAATATTCCTTTTGAATTTTTAGTTGATCCCTTATCATCTTGGTTTTTATTAATCATTACAGGAATTGGATTTTTAATTCATATTTATTCAATTGGATACATGCATGATGACGAAGGTTTTTCTCGCTTCTTTACGTATTTAAATTTATTTGTATTCTTCATGCTATTATTAGTTTTAGGAAACAATTACTTAATTATGTTTGTTGGTTGGGAAGGTGTTGGTTTATGTTCTTATTTATTAATTGGCTTTTGGTACAAAAACACGGCGTATAATAATGCTGCTAAAAAAGCGTTCATCATGAATCGTATTGGTGATTTAGGTTTTCTATTAGGTATCATTTTAATTTTTGTCACATTTGGAAGTATTACTTATAGCGAAGTTTTTTCTGTAGCAGGAAGTGGAAGTAATTCTGTTATTACAGCAATAGCCTTATTATTATTTATTGGTGCTATGGGTAAATCAGCGCAATTACCTTTATACACTTGGTTACCCGATGCTATGGCTGGTCCAACACCAGTATCTGCATTAATACACGCAGCAACCATGGTAACGGCTGGTATTTATATGATTGTTCGTTCGAATGTATTTTATTCAATGTCTGATGTGGCATCAGAAGTAGTTGCCATTGTTGGAGTAACTACTGCTTTGTTTGCTGCAACAATCGGCTTGTTTCAAAACGACATTAAAAAAGTATTAGCTTACTCAACGGTATCGCAATTAGGTTTAATGTTTTTAGGTTTAGGTGTTGGTGCATATAGTTCATCTGTATTCCATGTTACAACGCATGCGTTCTTTAAAGCCTTATTGTTTTTAGGAGCTGGTTCTGTTATTCATGCTATGGGTGGCGAACAAGATATGCGTAAAATGGGTGGCTTGAAAAAAGCTTTACCAATTACATTTCTGACTATGTTAATTGGAACAATTGCTATTAGTGGTATTCCGCCTTTTTCAGGATTCTTTTCAAAAGACGAAATTTTGGCACACACCTTCGAGCATAGCCCTGTGTTATGGTTTTTTGGAATGGTTGCATCTATCTTAACGGTATTTTATATGTTCCGTTTATTGTATTTGACGTTCTATCGTAATTTCAGAGGAACACACGAACAAGAACATCATTTGCATGAATCTCCAAAAAGCATGACCATTCCCTTAATTGTATTAGCTGTTCTTTCAATACTTGGTGGTTTTTTAGGCTTACCAGAATTTTGGGGCTTCACCAATTGGATGCATCATCATCTAGATTCTATTATTCTTCATAAAAATCCAAGTGTTTTAAATCATACTACTGAATGGATGTTAATGGGAATTGCAGTTATTGCAGCGAGTATAACCATTGTTGTTGCCTACATGGTTTATATTAAAAAACAAACTTTGCCGGAGGCAAAAGATGAAAAATTAACGGGTCTTAAAAAAGTAATTTACAATAAATACTATGTAGATGAAATTTACAACCTTATAATAACTAAACCATTAAATGCGATGTCTGATTTATTTTATAAATTTTGACAAACAAGTTATTGATGGATTTGTAAATGGAGTAGGTAGTGCAGTTGTAGGAATGAGTTCAATAGTTCGTAAAGCGCAAACAGGACATATTGGAGTTTACATTTTCAGTATGGTATTAGGTATTATTTTAATTTTATTCTATTCGTTTATTTAAACGTTTAATGAAAATTAAAAAAGAAAATTAAAAAGTAAAAATAAAAGAAAATAAATTATGTTAGTTGGATTATTAATTATTGTGCCACTTATTGCTGGTTTACTGGTATTTGGCACTAAAGGAAAAGCAAGTCGTCAATTTGCTTTAGGTTTTTCGATTGTTGAATTTGCATTATCATTAGCTGCATTTTTTCAATACCAACACAACCCAGCAAGTAGTGAGTTAATTTTAAATTGCACTTGGGTTGAATCTTTAGGAATACATTTTGCAGTAGGCTTAGATGCCTTATCATTATTGTTGGTTTTATTAACCACATTTTTGGTTCCATTGATTATTTTATCATCATTTAAAAATGAATACGATAAACCAAATTCATTTTATGGATTAATTTTAATTATGCAAATGGCCTTAGTTGGTGTATTTACAGCAAATGATGGATTTTTGTTTTATGTATTTTGGGAGTTAGCCTTAATTCCTATTTATTTTATTTGTTTATTATGGGGAGGCGAAAACAGAGGAGCCATTACGTTTAAGTTTTTTGTTTATACGTTGTTAGGTTCGTTGTTTATGTTGGTTGGATTAATTTATGTTTACAGTCATACCGGTGTTGAAACAGGTATTAAATCATGGGCATTAACTGATTTATATGCAGCAGGTAAATCTTTAGATATCAATCAACAGTCATTTGTGTTTTGGTGTATTTTTTTAGCATTTGGAATTAAAATGCCGATTTTTCCGCTTCACACGTGGCAACCAGATACTTATGTGAATGCACCAACACAAGGCACCATGTTACTTTCTGGTATTATGTTGAAAATGGGAACGTTTGGTTTAATTAAATGGTTATTGCCTTTAACTCCTTTAGCATTAGAAAAATGGGGTGGTTTAGCTATTGGTTTATCTGTGTTTGGAATTATTTATGCTTCTTGTATTGCCATCGTTCAAAAAGATTACAAGCGTTTAATTGCCTATTCATCCATTGCTCACGTTGGATTAATAGCTGCAGGTATTTTATCTTGCACGCAACAAGGTATTCAAGGTGGTGTTATGCAAATGTTGGCTCATGGTATAAACGTTGTTGGTTTATTTTTAATTGCGGATATTTTATTACGTCATACAGGTACACGAGATATTGATAAATTAGGTGGCATCAGAAGTATGAATGGAAACTTTGCTGTTTTATTTTTAATCATCATGTTAGGTTCAGTTGCTCTTCCATTAACAAATGGTTTTGTCGGCGAATTTTTATTAATCAATGGTGTGTATCAATATAGCGCAACAGTTGCCGCATTTGCAGGCTTAACTGTTATTTTAGGAGCCGTTTATATGTTGCGTAGTTATCAAAGTATCATGTTAGGAGAACGTAAAGATTCTGCTATTGCATTTGGTTCATTAGAAGGATCAGATAAGTTGGTTTTATACATTGTATGTTTTGCAGTGATTGCTTTTGGTGTATATCCGAAACCATTGAATGATTTAGCTGAAGAAGGAACAAAATTAATAATGCAAAATTTGAAGTAATTAATTATTAATCATAAGATTAATTGAGTACACAATAAAAACAATAAAAAAATAGAGTGAGAATTTTGAAACTCCTTTAGCATTCAAAATTTAGCATTCAAAATGATTTAAAATATGAAAGGTCTATTTATAATAAGCGGATTAGGAATTTTAGCCATGTTAGCCGAAATATTCAAATTCAAAAAAGTGTTATATCCATTAGTATTAATTGGAATTTTAGTCGCATACGCCTTAGGGTTTATGGAGTGGAATGCGAATTTCAACATTCCGATGTTTAGCAACATGATTCGTTTTGATAATGTGGCATTAGCATTTAGTGGTGTGATGTTAGCAACTGCTTTTTTCTGGTTTATTTTAGCGAACGATTATTTTGAAAAAGACCATGTAACCGATCATTTTGCGTTAGTCTTATTTGCTTTAGTTGGAGCATTGATGTTAACAGCATTTAGCAATATGACGACTTTATTTTTAGGTATCGAAATATTATCCATACCAATGTATGTCTTAGCCGCAAGTCGTAAGCGCGATTTAGCATCAAATGAGGCAGGCTTCAAGTATTTAATTATGGGTTCCTTTGCTTCAGGATTTTTATTATTTGGTATTGCCCTAATTTATGGTGCTACTGGAAGTTTTGATTTAATGGCAATTCGTGCATATATTTCTCAAAACGGTTCAGATCTACCAGCATTTTTTTACGCAGGTGTTTTACTACTGTTAGTAGCTATGTTATTTAAAGTAAGTGCAGCACCATTTCATTTTTGGGCTCCCGATGTTTATGAAGGTTCACCAACAGTTATCACAGCTTTAATGAGCACGATAGTTAAAACAGCTGCATTTGCTGCTTTTATGAGATTATTTCTAGTAACGTTTGGAGGTGTAAACGAAACGTGGGGAATGATTCTTTCAGTGGTTATAGCTTTATCATTAGTTGTATCAAATATTACGGCAGCTGCACAACAAAGTGTAAAACGCATGTTGGCCTACTCAAGTATTAGTCACGCCGCATTTATGTTAATGGCTATTTTGGCTAACAATAGAGGGATGGCGAGTGTAAGTGCCATTTTATATTATTCATTAGCATATTCAATTGGTTCTATTGCTGCCTTTACGGTTGTGTATCATGTTTCGAAAGAAGAAAATGGAAGTTCGAATTTGGATGCATTTAATGGTTTAGCAAAGCGCCATC
>JBILCJ010000118.1:0-7027 GCA_044353195.1 Bacteroidia bacterium
AATGATTTTTTCCGCAGAATCCCTTTGTTTATAAGGGGTATGAACTGGGGTAAAAATGAAAAAGCCATCCCGAAGGACAGCTTTTCTAATTTAGTAGCGGGAGAGTGATTCGAACACCCGACCTTTGGGTTATGAGCCCAACGAGCTACCCCTGCTCTATCCCGCAATATCTTATTGTTTAAATAATCTTGCCTTTTGGGTACCAACTTCTCTATTTCAGCCTTTAAAAAAATAAAAAAATATTTTTTATTGCGGTGCAAAGATATAATTCTTTTCTTTGTAAACAAATAAAAACTACTATTATTTCTAATTCTATCCATAAATCAGGCTTTGTAAGCATCGTTGGTTGTCCTAACGTGGGAAAATCAACATTACTAAACGCTTTAGTTGGCGAACGTTTAAGTATTATCACATCAAAAGCACAAACTACCCGTCATCGTATTATGGGAATTGTAAGTGGAGATGATTACCAAATGGTGTTTTCTGACACGCCTGGAATTTTAAAACCAAATTACAAACTTCAAGAAAAAATGATGGAGTTTGTCATTTCTGCGTTTAGTGATGCTGATGTGTTTCTATTAATTGTGGACATTTACGACGATATTGTTTTAGAAGAAGAATACTTAAAGAAATTACAAAATTCAACAACGCCAGTATTAATTTTATTAAATAAAATTGATATGGCAACAGAAATAAAACTATTTGAAAAATTAGCCGAATGGCAAGGTAAATTTCCAAAAGCAGAAGTTATTCCAATTTCAGCATTAAAGAAATTTAACTTAGAAACGGTGATGTATCGCATTACACAATTACTTCCTGCAGGTGAAGCATTTTATGATAAAGATACATTAACGGATAAACCTGAACGTTTTTTTATGTCTGAAATTATCCGTGAAAAAATGTTGATGCGTTATAAAGCAGAAATACCATACAGTGTAGAGGTTATCGTTAATTCATTTAAAGAAGAAGAAACCATTATTAGAATACAAGCTGATATTATTGCTGAACGCGAAAGTCAAAAAGCAATTATTATTGGACATCAAGGTGCTAACTTAAAAAAAGTTGGAACACTGGCTCGCATCGAAGCTGAAACCTTTTTTGGTAAGAAAATATTTTTAGAATTATTTGTTAAGGTCACTAAAGACTGGAGAAATAACGATATGAATTTAAAACATTTTGGATATTAAGAATTCATTATTACACTTCGTAATTATATTCCCAAGCTGATTTATAAAAATTATTCTTTTCGCAATATTCTATAAACGATTTGTAAAATGGATGATTACCGATGGTAGATGTATCCATAATAACAACTAACTTTTTCTTTGCACGTGTTAAAGCCACATTCATTCTTCTAATATCTGATAAAAAGCCAATTTCTGAATGTTCATTACTTCTTACTAAGGAAATGTAAATCACATCGCGTTCTTCGCCTTGAAATCCATCAATGGTTTTAACTGCTAATTCAGAAACCGGAAATCCTGAATAATCAAAGTCAACTAATTTTTCTTTCAATAATTCTATTTGTTCTTTGTAAGGAGAAATAATTCCAATGGATATGTTTTGTTGTTCTCTGCCAAACTGATATTGTTGCAACAATAATTCCATATGTTTAAAAACTAAGTTAGCCTCTCCAACATTGGATAAACTCAAAGTTTCTGGGTTTTGCAATTCATCAAAACTACACCCAGCTGTATCAAGTAATTCAACAGGACTATTTAAAATATCACACTCCTCATGTAATGATAACACCGTTTCTTTTACCGTTGCATCAGCTTCTAATTCATTATTATAAAAATAATGATTACTGAATTGCATAATGTGTTGATGCATCCGATATTGTCTTGTAAGTAAGGTTGAAATATCTGGGTGCTTGATGCATCGGTCCAACATGGTTTCTGCTAAACCTTCTTGCTTTGCTTTAGAACTCTTTACAACAGGTGGCAATTGAAAATGATCTCCACTAAAAATAACTCGTTTACATTTTAATAATGGTATCCATGAAATGGCTTCTAGTGCTTGCGAAGCTTCATCAAAAAACAATGTACTAAATTGTTTATTAGCTAAGGCTTTATTGCTTGAAGCTACTGGTGTGCAACTAATAACTTGGGCGTTTTCAAATAATGAATTCACAATGTAATCTTCTAATAAGCGAGATTCTTTAATACAATTTCTTGCTTCTGTATAAAATAAAGCACGTTGTTTAGCATCTTCTTTTCCAAACGTTCGTTTATATTTTCCAGCCATTTTAAAATACTCTTCTGCGGTTTTTCGTAAGCTCTTAATATCTTTATAATTGGCATGACTTTGAATTTGCCCATCAATGGTCGCTTTCAACAAGCCTTCAGAAACTCTTGCTGGATGACCAACTCGCAACACGTTAATACCTTGCTCAATTAATTTTTCGGTAATTAAATCAACAGCTGTATTAGTAGGCGCGCATACTAGTATTTGTTTTTCAGATTGCAAAACTAAACGAATGGCTTGTACAATCGTTGTTGTTTTTCCTGTGCCCGGAGGACCATGAACCACAGCAATATCATTGGCACTTAAAATATGTTTGACTGCTTTATTTTGAGAATTATTTAATTGTGGAATTAATACACCGTCATCAATTTTATTAAAACTAGGAATGTCATTCCCTTCAATCATTTCTCTTAACTCCGCTACTCTATTATTTCTTGCACCAATAACTTCATCTAATGCTTTTTGCATTTCAATGTAGCTGTTATCATCAAACTGAATATTTACACCTAATCGCCCATCATAACACCAATCAGGTAAATCGTCGGTATGAATGATGATTTTCATTTTATTTTTACTACACTGTTTAATTGTACCCGAAATTTCTTGAACTTCATCGGGATTTTTATTAGAAAACAAACTCACATTTTTACCCGCACTAAATTGATGGGGCATATCTAAACTATTTGTTCGTTCAACTTCTAAATGCACGTAATCTGCATAACCTAATTCGTTACTTAATATTTGAATGGGAAACCAAGTGGCTCCATTTTTTTTCCGCTGTTCGATACTAGCCCTTAAAAACTGTTCTTTATATTGATAGAAATCTTCTTCTCTTTCAACAAACAATAAGTCTTTTATTTTTTTTAATCGATCAATGCTTTTCATGTTTATCTCTTTCTAGTCAATTCAAAACGATACATTTGTCTACCTAGCTCTGCTAAAAAAGGCAGTGCAATTGAATTGTATTCGTATTTTCCATCGTTCAGTATTTGGTCTTTATTAGTGTAAATAACTGCACTTAACATAAATTCAATATGCTCATTTTTATTTTGAATATATGCACAGTCAGCCATATATCCATACGATTGACCAACACAATTTGTTATTTTAATGGCTGTATCACTGATAGCTTTTTTTGAATCTCCATACAAGAAATATTTTTTGTAACTATCGTGATACATTTTTGGGTTATACGTTGGGTCTTTGCTTTCGCGAGGATATATAGTTAAATAATTTACTAAGAATTGTTGGTCATCCAAGCTTATTTTGAATTGATTTTCTTTTGGATAATACTCATTAAATACCAATTGTTGGAGTAAAGCATGGCTATTTTGAAGTGACAAATAATTCATTTGACTAAAATCTTTAGGCTTATTGATTCGTTTATTTTCATTGTTAATATAAGCCTTTCCAACTTTTACTATTTCCAATGGATGCGTATATATTTTTTTGGAAACTTCTTGTTTTTGACTAAATAGTAAATTTAAATTTTCATCATAAAACGAAACAGCATTGGTTGTAAAATGCTCTAGCTCTTTACACCCACCATCAAATCGATGACGAATCCTAATGTTTGGATACCCTAAATTAGTTAAACGTGCATGTAGGTAGTCAACGCCTAAAAATTCATACACTCTTCCGTAGGCGAAATTATCACTCACCAAACACATGCGCTTTATATAATGTGCTATGCTTGGAAAGCTACTTAACGCTGTTGTGTCAGATTTTACAGCATGCTGACAGGCATAGGAACTATCAGTAAACATATACGCTTCTTTGTTGAGTTGAAGTGTATTTAGTTTCTCTAAAGCCAAAATAGAACAAGGTAATTTTACTAAACTAGCAGGATAAAAATAGTTTGTTGAATCTAAATGATACGTGAAATGTTTAAACGTTGGTATGCCTTTACTATCTCTGTTGATTTGAGTATAAATAATTTGTAAGCCAAATGTTCTTGCATCTGCCCTAACTGTTTTTAAAATTGATTTTGTTTGCAATATAGAATCGAATGACACAGTTTGTCCAACCACAGCATTTGATAGAATAAAACAAGAAAAAAAATAAATTAATTTATTCATTAAAACGCTTCATCAATATCATTTCTTCTCACAATGTCTCGTGTTGGACCATCTTCATCAATATCCCAATTACTTTTACTTTGTAGCGTTTTGGTATTTGGTTGCGATAAGAAATCCGTATTATTTGAAATACCTTCGCTCGCTGATGGTGTATAGGTTTGGCCGTCTTGATAATCAACATCTGTAAATTTAGCATACATACCGATGAATCTTAAAGTAACATCTTCAATGGCACCATGTCTATTCTTTGCGATGATAATCTGAGCTCTGTTTTTAGTTGATCGACCATCTTCATCAATTTCAATATTATAATATTCAGGACGATAAATAAACATAACCATGTCGGCATCTTGTTCAATAGCTCCAGATTCACGTAAATCACTCAATTGCGGGCGTTTACTTCCTCCTGGTCTATTTTCAACTTGACGACTTAATTGAGATAAAGCAATAATTGGAATTTCTAATTCTTTTGCTAAAGATTTTAAGCCACGAGAAATTGCTGAAATTTCTTGTTCTCGATTTCCTTTAGAATCAGGACCACCACTCATCAATTGTAAGTAGTCAATGATGATCATTTCAATTTTCTGCTGCTCTTTCAATCGGCGAGCCTTAGCTCTTAATTCAAAAATTGATAAAGCTGGTGTATCATCGATGTATAAAGGTGCTACAGACAACTTCTTTATACGTTCATTTAATTGAACAAATTCATGATTATCTAAATTTCCTTTTAAAATTTTATCTTGAGTAATTTCTGTTTCTGATGAAATCAAACGTTTGACTAACTGAACAGAAGACATTTCTAAAGAGAAGATAGCAACTGGTCTGTTGTATTCGACGGCAGCATTTTTTGCCATTGAAACAACAAAAGCTGTTTTACCCATACCAGGCCTTGCCGCTAAAATGAGTAAATCTGATTTTTGCCAACCTCCTGTAATTCTGTCTAAAGCAGTAAAACCAGATGGAACACCTAACAAGCCATCCGTTTTTTGTGCGGCTGCTTCAATATCTTCAATGGCTTTAGCTATGAGCGAAGTCATTCCAACGTGTTGTTTTCTCACATTAGAATCTAAGATTTGAAAAATATGTTGCGTGGTTGAATCCAACAATTCAAAAACATCTGTTCCGTCTTCGTAGGCAGATTTTATGGTTTCAGTACTTATACGTATTAATTCTCGTTGTAAATATTTTTGTGCAACAATCCTTGCATGGTATTCAATATTGGCCGAAGAAGCAATCCTATTTGTTAATGAAGAAACATAAAAAGATCCTCCCACTAATTCTAACTCACCACTACGTTTTAATTCTTGCGAAACAGTCATGATATCAACTGGTTCAGAACGATTAAATAAATTATAAATGGCTTTAAAAATAATTCCATTCTGTTCTTTATAAAAACTTTCAGCAGAAATAACATCGATTACAGAACTTAACGCATCTTTTTCTAAAAGCATAGCACCGAGCACAGCTTCTTCCAATTCAACAGCTTGAGGTTGAAGTTTTCCAATTTCATGAGATGAAACTGGAGCAATTAATTTTTTACGAATTTTATTCTGGTTATCGAAGTTTGGCATAAATTTATCTTGGGAGGGTAAAAATGCTTAATACTTTCTACAATATGAATTTACGAAATCCATGTCATTAATTGCCTTTTTAACAAGCTATTAACATCGCTTTATAACGTACTGAAAACCAATATCTAAATTGTTAGAAACCTTCGTGTTTTAATTTCTATTGTTAAGAAAAGACTAAGTAAACTTTTAAACAAATCACGTTGATGAAATGTGGTAACTAATTGTTGTAAATCATTAAGGCTTTACAAAGACTCACTTTACGCTAACTTTTGATACGTTTGCCACCATCTATCTGGCATTTCATTACTAACTGCCATTTCATAATCTTTGTAAGAACAAGGTAGTAAAGTGTGACGCTCAAACTTTAAACCTTTTGTACTTGGATATGGAACTTCCATCCACCAACGATCGCTTTTCTTACTTTTAAAAAAATTAATTGAATATTTTTCATCTTGAAGTACCACATGAAACTTCACATAATCATTGCTAGAACGAGTTGGAAAATCACTTTTTCGATTATAAAAACCATCCATGAAACACCAAATCATTTGAGCCGCTAAACTCGATGTTTTTCCTAAAACATCAAACTCTGGATTAATTTCATAAATACCAACAGAGGTTAATTTATCGTTCATTCCTGCGTATCGCATCATTTGACAGGCTTCTTCGGCATAAAATCCATTTGGTGATGGAATAGGATTTGCAGGTGCATCGCTATGTTTAATAGCTGATATATCAAAACTTAACATATCAGCATGCCTGATAATAGGCTCAGATTCTTCAATCATATCTCTCACTTGACCCAAACGGTATGTATCAAAATACAAACGGTTCATCATATTTAATGATGCAGGATCAACGAGATAGGTTTGGTATCCAATGTTACTGTAATTAAATAAAAAATTAGGTTGGTGTAAAATAATTTTTCCTAAATACCCTTTGTTTGTAATCTGCTCTTCTGGACTACCAATATCAAAAGCAGAATCAACTGTTGCAATGTTAATTGTTTGCTCTAAATTTTCGTATCCTAAAAATTGAGCATAAGTTAAATCTTGGCTGCCACCAATAATTATAGGAATTATATTATTCTTAATTAAATATTCGACCGTAGTTTTCAAAGCATAATAAGTA
>JBILCJ010000004.1:0-44317 GCA_044353195.1 Bacteroidia bacterium
AAGGACATTATAGCCTAATTTTCTTAAACTATTTTGTATGTCTTTTGCAACAATGCTTTCGTCTTCTACAATATAAACGCTCGTCGTGTTTTCCATTTTTTAAATTTTAAATTTTATAATAAATTTAGTTCCATTTGTTCTGTCCAATTCTAAAGTTCCGTCTATCTGTTCAATTAAAGTGTCTACCAACTGCAATCCCAACGTTTGTGTTTGTTTTATGTCAACGTGTTCTGGAATGCCAACGCCATTATCACCTACTTCTATTCGAACGATTTCGTTTTCAATTGCTAAATTTACAAAGATTATTCCATCCATTCTATTAGTAAACGCATATTTTAACGAATTTGATATAATTTCGTTAATAATTAATCCACAAGGAATAGATAAGTCAAGGTTTAAGAACAAATCAGATAGATTTAAAACGAGTTTTACTTTCTTTGAATTAACTGAGTAAGTGTGTATTAAGTTCTTACTTAAGGTACTAAGATATTCGGTAAAATTAACGCCTTCAAAGTTCTTGGTTTGATATAAACTCTCATGAATGTAAGCCATGGATTTTATCCTATTTTGACATTCTTTTAGTAGAGATAGCGCATATTCGTCGGTAACGTAAGAGGATTGTAAATTTAAAATGCTCGAAATAACCTGCATATTATTTTTTACACGATGATGAACCTCTTTTAATAATATTTCTTTTTCTTTTAAGGATTGCGAAATTTTTTCTTCGTTTTTCTTGTTTTTAGTAATATCAAATGCAATTCCTGAAACTTCAATGATATTATTTTCTAAATCTTTTATTGGACTTAAAATGATTTGTCTAATAATTGATTCTCCTTTAAGTGTGTTTTTTTCTAAAAAAAACTCCACCTTTTTTCCTTTAAAAGCATCCTGATAACTGTCGTTCCAAAAAGGATCTATCGCATCAATTTCATTATGTGACTGAAGATTTATTGTTGGCGTATAATTATATAATTCACTAACAGCATTTGAATAATTTTGGTTGAATGAAGTTAAATTTTTTGTTTTTGAAACGGTCCACATTAATTGATCACCACTTTCAAAGATTGCGTTTAATTTTGCTGATTGTTCTAAAGCCTTTAACTCATTAACTTTTCTTTCCGTTATATCATGAGAAATAGCAACAACTTCAACTACATGTTGATTAACATCAAACGTTGGATTTAAAAAAACTTCACGATACAACGTGCCATTAGATTTGACGATTTGACGAGTTTCAAATACAATGTTTTTACCCTTAAAAGCCAATTCAAACTTATCAATCCAAAAGCCATATTCTTCCTCTTTTAAAATTGATTGGTAAAGCAATTTATAGTCGTTTCCCTTTTCTATTTTAGCTCCATAAAAATCATTCAGAACGTTTTGGTAATTCTCATTAAAAGATGACAATTTATAATTACAATCAACAGTCCAAATTAAATGACTTGATGTATTAAAAATTGTATTCAGTTTTGCCTGAACGGCATTTCTTTCTCTAATTACTTTTACTAAAATATCATTGTTTTTTTCAGCTAATCTTGCCCGTAATGATTCATCTTCTAATTTTTTCTCAGCCGAAATATTGGTTATAATTGATAAAACAGATGGGTTATTATTAAAAACAATAGACCGCATTACTACATTAACTTCAATATCTGTGTTATTCTTTGTGATGATATTTACAGAAACTAATTCTTCTGTTTCTTTATGAGTAAGACTATTAAGGCGTTCCGTAATCAAAGATTTGTGATCGTTAATAAATAAATCTGTATATGCTTTACTTGACAGCATAGTAAATGAATCGTCGTCTTCAAATAAATTAATTGCCGCACCATTTGAGTATACACAGGTTTCGCCATTATAAATTAATGCTGCAACTGGTAAAATTTGAAGCGTAGATACTATGTTCGCATCCATTTCAAGTTGTATCGTTGTTTGATTATTCATTAGGAACTTTTGAAAATTACTTATCTAGTTTTATTGTTTTTTGAGTGTTTTTTATCGTTGAATAATCTCTTAGACTTTCTTCAAAAGTGGGTTTTATTTTTATGCCTTGAAATTTTATTTCTATATCATTTTCATAAAAGATAGTTAAATAATTATATCCAGCTTCGTCATAAAATTTCCAATCATTTTGTTTCAAACCTCCACTATAAAAACCTTCCGTCATTTTTCTTCCGTTTTGATAATAAAACGTATGTTTACCTTCTTCATCACCATTTACATAGCTTCCTTCAAACTTAATTTTTTCTTTTGGCATATAAAATTGTTTCCATAAACTATCCGGCTTATCGTTCACATATTTTCCTACTTCTTTATATTCGGGCGTTTCATAAAACCAAAGACCTTCTTTTAAATCATCTATATACTCACCTTTAGTAATTATTTTACCATCTTCAGTATACTCAATCATTATGCCATTTCTTAAATTATCTAAATATATTTCTTCTCTTAACAGAGAACCATTTTCATAGAACCATTTCCAATCACCTTGCAATCTTCCTCTCTTATCAAATTTTCCTTTTTGTTCTAATTTAGAATTTGGATAAAAAAATTCCCATTCTCCTATCCTTTTATCATTAGCATATAACCCCTTTGCTTTAAATTCTCCACTTGTATGATATTCAATCCACACTCCAATTTTATTTCTTAAACTATCAACTGGCCCATACTCTACTTTAAACCCTTCATTAAACATAATTGCAGAATCTGGCACCGCTCTATTTAAACAAATTTTCTTTTTAATCATTACTGTACTTGTATCATCTCTGGCAACTGGTAATGAATCACACACATACTTTTGCTTATAATGATAATGTATTCCAACAGGTAATTCGTTGATATAACCTCCTTCATATTTTAAAGTTCCATCATCATAGTAGTCTTTATAAACATCTAGTTTAGCTAATTCTGGGGCATTATTAATTAACTTTCCATTATTAAATTTCTCTGTAATTAATAGATTACCTTTTTTATCAAACTTTTTAACATAACCATCAATTAGATCATCCTTATAAATTTTTTCATCTTTTAGAGTACCGTTTTCATGAAATGATTTAAAAACTCCTTGTTTTTTGCCTTGTGTATCTTTTCTATTAATTCGTTCTATACTTGCTAAAATTCCAGCTTGATATTTAATAATGGAAATAATAATTGAATCCTCTGAAAATTCATACGCAAAACCATCTGGCTTTCCTTTTACATAGGGAGTAACCTGCTTTGTTTTTCCAGAAGGGTAATACCAAAAAGAATTTCCTTGCTTAATATCATTTATAAAAAATTCTTTACCAGAAATTCGTTGATTTGAATCATAACTTAAAGTATAGCCGTTTTTTTTACCATCTAAGTAGTTAACTGCCTTTGAAATTTTACCATTATCAGAATAAAACTTCCAAATACTATCTAAAACATAATTCTTACGATTTCCTTCTATCTTCAATAAACCGTTTTTATAATAATTTTTCCAGTAACCATCTGCTTTTCCATCACGCATCGTTCCCTCAGATGATTTAACACCATTGTCATAGTAAAAAATATTATATCCATTAGGATTAATATCTTGACTTTTAATAACTAAACAAAAGAAATTAAATAGGAAGAGTATAAAGAAGTTTTTTGACAATGGTATGAAGTTTAAAATCTAAATTTATCATTAATATTTCAAAAAAATAAATTTAATTACAATCCAAATTTAGCAGATAAGGCTAACATTTTTTCAATTGGTTTTTTTGATTTTATTATTAATTCATCACTCATTAATAACTCTGGCTGCTCATATTTTAAGGCTGTATAAATTTTTTCTAACGAATTTAATTTCATATACGGACAATCATTACAAGCACAATTATTAGTTGGTGGCGCTGGAATAAACGTTTTAGTTGGACTTGCCTTTTGCATTTGATGAATTATTCCTGTTTCTGTTAAAACAATAAATTCTTGTACAGTAGATGTTTTACTAAAATTTAAAAGTGCAGTAGTACTTCCAATAAAATCAGCATGTTCTAATACTTCCGCTTCACATTCAGGGTGAGCTAATACCAATGCCTTGGAATGCTGAGCTTTGAGTTTTACTAATTTTTCTAAACTAAACAGCTCATGAACCATACAACTACCATTCCATAAGACCATATTTCGACCAGTAATTTTATTTATGTAAGCTCCTAAGTTTTTATCTGGTGCAAAAATAATTTTTTGATTTTTAGGAAATGATTCTACAATTTGAACTGCATTTGTAGACGTTACAATGACATCTGAGAGCGCTTTTATCTCCGCAGTACAATTTACATAGGTTAATACAATATGATCAGCGTGAGCAGCTTTAAAAGCCGAAAATTCATCAGTTGGACAAGAATCAGCTAAAGAACAACCAGCATTTAAATCCGGAATTAACACTTTTGTTTTTGGATTTAATATTTTAGCTGTTTCAGCCATAAAATGTACCCCAGCAAATAAAATGATGTCTGCATTACTTTTTTCTGCTTGTTGAGCAAGCCCTAAACTATCCCCAATATAATCTGCAATATCTTGAATATCAGAGTTTTGATAGTAGTGAGCAAGTATGATTGCATTCTTACTTTTCTTAAGATGCGCAATTTCTTTGAACAAATCAAGCGATGAATCAATTTTTTTTTCGAGGTAACCTTTTTCTAAATTCATATTATAATAATTATATTTTTTAAAATTTTAAAATTATAGGTATAGTATATAAGCTGTTAGTATGGTGCAAAATTAATTCTTTATTTAGTTGTTTTATAACTTGTTATTAGTCTATTAACATTTGACAAACATTAATAATAAATATAAAGCATTGAAAATTAATTTAATATAGAGTAATAAACAATACAGCGTTTATTTTATGATTTCATAATTTTTTTAAAAAGTACCTTGTTATTTATGTGTGTAAAATTGTAAAAACCACCATTAAACTTTTAAAAGTAAATTTTGTGTTCTGTAAATTTTATATAAGTAAAGTTGATGTTAACAAACCTTGATTTTTTTATAGATAGTTATTAACGTAAACTTTATTTTTAAACGGCTAAATTGTTAATTACATGAGTTTATAAGTATCTCATTGTCAAGCAATTTTTTTATGAGTGTTAATTAACGTTGATTATTAGTTTCACACATAATTAGCCTATTTAAAAAAGAAAGATTAAACTAGGGTAGTTTACAAAGCTTCACTAACCACTTCTTTTACTGCGTCTGGCAATAAACGTTTTAATAATGCTTCAATTCCAGCTTTAAGAGTCATGGTGCTACTAGGACAACCACTGCATGCACCACGCATTTGAACGGTTACAACACCTTCTTTTAAATCTTTAAATGTTATTAAACCACCATCTTGTTCAACTGCTGGACGAATATATTGATCTAGTATTTCAATTATTTTAGCTTCTACATCGTTTGCTGGCGCATTATGCTGTGTGCTAATAGTTTTAGTTTCTGTAAAGGTATTGTCAATAGCCACCTCTTGTTTAGGAAGAGCTGTAACAATTAAATTTCCATTATTTAAATATTCAGTAATAAAACTGCGCAATTCGATTGTAATGTCATCCCAATCAATGTTATCCGCTTTTGTAATTGTAATAAAATTAGCAGAGATAAAAACTGTTTTTACAAATGGAAATTGAAACAGTTTGGCCGCTATAGGAGCTGTTTGAGTTTCAGAACTATTTTTATATTCTGCACTAGCGCCTTTTTGGTTAATTAAAATTTTATTAGCTACAAATTTTAAGGAAGCAGGATTTGGAGTTGCTTCTGCATATATAATATAAGGTATGTTTTCCATAATTTTTTTTTAGATGACAAATATCGGTAAGTATTTTTAAATATGTAGGTTCATATTCTTAAAATCTAATTAAATGCTGACTTTATGAGGTTTAAAACTTTTTTAATTTTATTTCTATTTATTACTATTCAACAATTACATTTGTTTAACAACTTAAAAAACAAATTATGTTTGATCAAAACGAATTTAAAAAATATGCCACAAAACATGTGGGCATCAATAGCTTAACCTATGATAGTTACGCTTCTGCAATATCAACAGGAATAAGAAATTTAACCCCTAACATTATTGAAGAAAGACAATTAAATGTATCTGTATTAGACGTTTTTTCTCGCTTAATGATGGATAGAATTATATTTTTAGGAACTGGTATAAATGACCAAGTAGCTAATATTGTTCAGGCTCAATTGTTGTTTTTAGAATCTGTAGATCCTAAAAAAGATATTCAAATTTACTTGAATTCTCCAGGAGGCTCTGTTTATGCAGGTTTAGGTATTTATGATACCATGCAAATTATTAAACCAGATGTAGCAACTATATGCACTGGAATGGCTGCAAGTATGGGTGCTGTTTTACAATGTGCTGGAACAAAAGGAAAACGTACAGCATTAAAACACGCTCGTGTTATGATTCACCAACCATTAGGTGGTGCAGAAGGACAAGCATCTGATATTGAAATTACAGCTCGCGAAATTCAAAAATTGAAAAAAGAGTTATACGATATTATAGCTACACACAGTGGACAAACTTACGAAAAAGTATGGGCGGATAGCGATCGTGATTACTGGATGACAGCACAAGAAGCTAAAGACTATGGTATGATTGACGAAGTGTTAATGAAAAAACCATAATTCAAATTAATGACATAAAAAAAACCACGGTAAATGTACTGTGGTTTTTTTATGTCGTAAAATTAAAACGTTTATAAATTTTCCAATCTCGGTTTTCTTTCTTAAAAACAGCTATATCATTGCAACTAAACTGTGAAGAAAAAGGCAATGTTTTGTATTCTTCCCAAACCTTATAAAATGTTTGTTTTTTTAGGTCACGAAAAGCAATAGTAATATGAGGATGAAACCCTTTTAAATCATCAGATTGGTTGAAAACACCAAGATTTTTTTTAATATGTTGAACCAATTCTCTTTGAAGTAAAAAAAGGGAATCGTTTTTAACAATATCAATAAAAACAACTCGAGGCTCAAAACAGTCAAACCCATTTAAATCGATATTAAACGGAGACTTAAATTTAAAGGCGTCAACACATGCCAACAATTTATCTTCTTTTTCATAGCTAAATGGCATGTGTAAAGTAATGTGGGCAGGCGATTGAAGCGCGCCATGAGACTGATGTTTTTTTGATACAGACTTCTTAATATCTTCAATTTCTGATAATAAAGAATCGGAGGGAACAATGGCAATAAAATATTTTTCTAACATGTGTATTCTACAAAATCAATCTTTCATAAAGTTAATTTTAAAATTAATAGTACAAGCCGTGTTTCTTTAATAAATTTAACTTCTTAAAATAAACAACTTCATCATGTCAGAAAATATAACCATTGTTGGCGATAGTAAAGAAGAAAAGTATGTGTCTTTGCTTCCACAAGTAAAATCTCTCATTGGCGCAGAAAACGATTTAATTGCAAACATGGCAAATGTTTCTGCTGCACTTAAACAGGGGTTTAATTTTTTATGGGTTGGTTTTTATCTAGTTAAACATAACCAATTAGTTCTCGGCCCTTTTCAGGGGCCAATAGCTTGTACTCGCATTGCTTTAGGAAAAGGGGTTTGCGGAACGTCGTGGAATAAAAAAGAAACTATAATTGTTGACGACGTGGATAATTTTCCTGGACACATTGCTTGCAGTTCCCTTTCAAAATCGGAAATAGTCATACCGTTGTTTGATAAACAAAATAATGTTTTTGCTGTTTTAGATGTTGATAGCGAAAACCTCAAAACATTTGATCAAACGGATGCTTATTACTTAGAAGAAATTATTAAGTTGATTCCACTAGCATAGGCTATTTGTTTATTCTTATAAAAATTGTAATCTTTGAATAGCAACCAAAAAAAGCGAACATGATGGAAATAAAACGCGTATTTGATATTTTGGATTTATACAAATCGTCGTTTGTAAAAAACGATGTATTGAGCTCCAAAGTAAATAAGAGTTGGAAAAAATATTCGAACGAAGATTTTATTAATTATAGTAATTGGGTGAGTTATGCTTTAATAAAAATGGGCATAACACAGCACGACAAAGTTTCTATCATTGCTAATAATAGACCAGAGTGGAACTTTTGTGATTACGGATCACAACAGGCTAATGTTGTTACGGTGCCAATTTTTCCTACGGCAAGCAAACACGATTTACAGTTTATATTAAACCATTCTGAAGCAAAGCTTATTTTTATTTCAGATAAATCTATTTATGAAAAGCTTGTTTCTCTTGAAAAAGAACTGCCACACGTCCAACACATTGTTAGTTTTGAGAAGATAGACGGACTGTTGTCTTTTGATGAATTTATTAATTTAGGAATTGAAAACGATTGTTTTGAAGAATTACAGCGCATAAAAAATGCTATTTTACCAAGTAACCTTTTAACCATTCTTTATACTTCAGGAACCACGGGTGTTCCAAAGGGTGTTATGATAACACATCATAATTTAGTATCAAATGTTTTAGCGTGTCAAGATTTTGCTCCATTTAAAAGTTCTTGGAGGGCGTTGAGCTTTTTACCATTGAATCATGTTTATGAACGCATGGTTTGCACGCTCTATTTATATAAAGGAATTTCTATTTATTATGCCGAAGGACTCGAAACAATAGGAGATAATTTGAAAGAAATTAAACCACAAATCTTTGTTTCTGTTCCTCGTTTGATTGAACGTGTTTACGAAAAAATAACTGCTACGGGCGAAAAACTAACTGGAGTTAAAAGAAAAATCTTTGATTGGAGTATTCGTTTAACGCAACAATACGAATTAAATAATAACAACAGTTTTTGGTATCGAATTCAACATAAAATCGCAGATAAATTAGTATACAGTAAATGGCGCGAAGCTGTAGGCGGAAAATTAGTTTGTATTGCGTCGGGTGGAGCGGCGTTGAACCCAAAATTAGAACGCGTTTTTTTATGCGCTAATATTGTTTGTTTACAAGGATACGGACTTACAGAAACTTGTGTGGTTGTAAGTGTAAATAGATATGGAAACGACAATATTCGAATAGGAACATGTGGGCCAGTCATCGAAGGAGTCGCTGTAAAAATAGATTCTGAGAGCGGAGAGATTTTAGTAAAAGGCCCAAATTTAATGAATGGTTATTATAAGAATGAAGTTGCTACTAATGAAGTAATTGATGCTGATGGTTGGTTTCATACAGGTGATGTAGGAACATTTGTTGAAGGAAAATTTTTAAAGATTACAGATCGAATTAAAGAAATTTTTAAAACAAGTTCCGGTAAGTACATTGCACCATTAATGATTGAAAATAAAATCAAAGAATCTCGGTTTGTTGAACAATCGATGGTTATTGGAGAGGGAGAAAAACATGCTTCAGCTCTTATTGTTCCGTCGTTCGTTAATTTTAAAGACTACTGCAAGGAAAATAATATTGAGTGGACAACAAACCAAGAAATGAGTAATCACGAAGCTTTAAAGAAAATAATAAACGATCATATTAAAAACGTTAATAAAGATTTAGCACCATTTGAACAATTAAAACGCTGTCAAATACTTTCAACCGATTGGACAATTGAAGGCGGAGAACTTACTCCAAAGATGAGTTTAAAACGTAAGGTGATTAAAGAAAAAAACAGTCAGATAATAAACAAAATTTTTGCCATAGAAGAGGAATAAATTCATGCATCCAATTTCCAATAAATTAATTCAGTGGTATAAAATCAATAAAAGAGATTTGCCGTGGAGAAACACGACAGATCCTTATAAGATATGGTTATCTGAAATTATACTTCAACAAACACAAGTTGCACAAGGATTAAGTTATTATATAAAGTTTTTAGAGCACTTTCCTACAGTGGTAGATTTGGCAAATGCGCCAGAAGATTTAGTTATGAGACTTTGGCAAGGATTAGGGTATTATTCAAGGGCTCGCAATTTGCACGCCGCTGCAAAGTATATTGTAAATGAACACAATGGCTTGTTTCCAAAAACGTATGAGGAAATTAGAAAATTAAAAGGAGTCGGAGATTACACTGCAGCGGCAGTTGCTTCTTTTGCTTTTCAGTTACCACACGCAGTTGTTGATGGTAACGTTTACAGGGTTTTATCAAGGTTGTTTAATAGTAATACTCCTATAAACTCTTCACAAGGAAAAAAAGAATTTCAATTAATTGCTAATGAGTTATTACACACTAAAAAAGCAGATCTTCATAATTCTTCCATTATGGAATTTGGTGCTTTGTTTTGTAAACCACAAAATCCGAAGTGCGAAGAGTGTCCTCTTCAAGAAAATTGTTTAGCGTTTCAAAATCAAACGGTAACGATATTACCAGTTAAGACGAAGACTGTAAAAATTAAGAACCGGTTTTTTAATTATGTTGTTTTTAACCACAAGGAAAGTGTATATATCACCAAGCGCGTCGAAAAAGACATTTGGCAAAATTTATATGAGTTTTATTTAATCGAAAGTTCTGAAGAGATAGACACAGAAATTATTTTAGAAAATAAAGAAATACAAAAAATGATAAGTCGTTTTAAGTTAAAAAAAGCAACGAAAGTCAGTAAACATATTCTATCACATCAACATATTCATGCCGTGTTTTATGAGTTAGATGTGGAAGGAAAGATAACAGACAAGCGGTTTAAAAAAGTAAAAAGAACTGAATTAACGAGTTATGGCTTTCCTCAGTTAATTAATAAGTATTTAGAGTCTGCTGGCTAAAATCTGATAGGGTTAATACGCCCCCACTTTCCATTATTTTATTTATATTTGAAGTGAAATTGTATGGAAGAATGATTAGGAAAATTGTGTTTAATAGTTTAGTTTATTGTTCTTTTTCTTTGGTGGCACAAGATCATATAAAGACACACGATATTCTTATATATTATACACCAAATACCGAATTTGTTTTCCCAACATCTAAGATTGTAAATTCACAAACAACCGAAACGAATAGAAAAAATTTTTTCTCGGTTAATTTAACTCAACGATTTGATAATACATATAATTCATCTATAAAGAACCCATTAAACACAGCTGCTCACAATCTTTTTGGTTTAGGAAATATTAGCGACATTCGCTTTGGTATTGATTTTGGAATAACTAATTATTTAACGTTAGGCTTAGGAAGAAGTAAGTACAATGAAATGTTTGATGGCACAATTAAATGGGCAATACTTTCTCAAACAAAAGCTAACAGACCGGTTTCAATTTCTTTTTACGGAAACATAGGTTATTCGACAATGAGTACAGAGAAATTATATGCAGGCGTTGTTCCGATTAAAAAGAACGAATTTCATAGGTTGCAATATTGTAGCCAACTATTAGTGGCTAGAAAAGTAAATGAAAAACTTTCCTTACAAATGATGCCAACCTATGTTCACCGAAATTTTATAAAGTTAGATGTTAATACAAATAATTTTAGTGAAGATAAAAATGGTTTATTTTCAATGGGCTTGGCAGCTCGTTTAAGACTAAGCAAAAAAATGGTTTTTGCTTTTGATTATTTTTATAATGTCTCGGCGTTTCAAAAGAAGAATCCATTAGGATATTATAATGCATTTGGAGTAGGTTTTGAATTATTAATACGTAAAAGAATGTTTAATGTTAACTTTACAAATAGTGACGCTATTTTAGAGAGTAGTTTTATGCCCAGCACAAGAAGTACATGGAAGCAAGGGCAAATCAAGGTAGGGTTTAATATTTCAAAATGGTTTGTTTTATAAAGATGTTTGCCTTAGCAATAAATAGTATAAGTTCCGCAGTTTCTTTTAAAGACTCAGTTTTAAAAGATTCGTCAACGCTTATTAAGTCAATTTTTGCAGATAATTTACTAAAACCAAACGGTCATCTTGAATTAGCATATAACACAAATCATCATTTCGTGTGGCCGGCAATTATTCTTTTTTTAGCATTTGTGTTAACCGTAGCAATTAAAGTTTCCGATTTAAAAAAAATAAGATATGTATTGTCAGCTGTATTTAGTTTTAGAATTGGTAAGCAGTTGTATAGGGAAGAATATGGATTAGGCAAAAGAAGTGCTATTTTTTTTAGCGTTAATTATATCTTACTAATACCACTTTTAATTTTCGAACTCAATAGGTTTTATAATTTTGGTTTATTTGAAACAAACTCTGATTTCATTCAATACTTATTTTTTTTAGTCATTACATTAACTGTTTATAGTGTTAAACACCTGTTTATTGGGTTTTTATCGTTGTTATTAAAGGCGCCAAACCTCACTAAAGAATATTGGTTTACGGTTTTAGTTTTTTCTCATGCATTAACCATTTTATTATTTCCAATCATGGTTGTTTTGCTTTTTTCTAACATTGAGTCCGTATATTTAATTTATACAGGCATATCTTTGTTTATTGTCTTTTATACACTTCGATTGGTTCGTGTTCTAGCAATAATGTATTCCGAACAAAACGTTGGTATTGTTTATATTATTATGTACCTTTGTGCCTTAGAAATTTTACCTTTTTTAGTATTAATAAAATTTTTATTTATAAATTTTTAAGTATTTGTTTTTAAATGGCGATAAAGAAAAAAACATCAGGGAAGTCAGTGGTTGCTAAATCAAAAAAAGTAAGTGCTGTTAAAAAAAGTAAAAAACCACTTCTTGTAAAAAAGAAAGTATCTGTAAAAAAAGCCATTGTTTTAAAAAAACCAATTGCCAAAAAACAAACACCAATCAAAAAGGTAGCGGTTAAAAAGTCGGCAGTTAAATCAAAGACGGCCGTAAAAAATAAAAAAGTTTCAGTTAAAAAAGTAGCACCGAAAAAAGCGGTTAAAAAAAGTCCAGCAAAAACTCTTGTTAAAAAACAAGTAAAGAAAGTTGCTGTAAAGACGATTAAACCAATTAAAAAAGAGGCTAATGTAAAGCTTGAAAAGAAAACTAGTGTTGATAAAAAGAGTTCTGCTCCCGTTGAAATAAGTGTAGAAAAAACATTAAAAGTAGGTGTTAAAACGCGCAAGCAACTTGTTGCGGAACCGCCTCAACCTGTTATCGAGGTTTCAAATCATCCTAAAACAAAAGTTAAGACTATTTTAATATCACAGCCTAAGCCTGAAAACGATAAAAATCCCTATTATGATTTATCTAAAAAATATAATTTAATAGAAACTTTTAGACAGTTTATAAAAATAGAAGGATTGCCAGTAAAAGATTTTAGAAATCAACGCGTTGATATTTTAGAACATAAAGCTGTAATTTTAACCAGCAGATTAGCAGTTGATCATTATTTCAGAATGTGTAACGAAATGAGAGTTACTGTTCCTGAATCAATGAAATATTTTTGTATAAACGAAGCGACAGCTTATTATTTACAAAAATACATACAGTATCGTAAACGTAAAATCTTTTTTGGACACCAAACTATTAGAGATTTAGTTGATGTAATAAGAAAAAATAAGGAAGAAAAGTTTTTATTGCCAGCGGCAGATGTCCATAAAGAACAGATTTGTGATTTCTTAGATGCTATTGGAATTAAATACACAAAAGCTATTATGTATAGAACAGTAAGCGCAAATTTATCAGACATCAAAAATTTAAATGAGTTTGATATGTTAGTGTTTTTTACTTCTGCAGGTATAAATTCATTAAAACAAAATTTTCCTAATTTTAAGCAAGGCAACACACGCATAGCTTGTTTTGGAGCTGCCACTGCCAATGAATTAAAGAAACACGGGTATCGTCTAGACGTATATGCTCCGAATCCAAAGAATCCAAGTATGTCTGGCGCAATTGACGAATACATTAAAGAAGCAAATAAGCGTTAAGCGTTTATTCTTTTTTAATTCATTGTAATTTATTTAACTTTTTAACCATGTTTTCTTTTTCAAAAATAGAGCGCTTGTGTAGTAAAAAGTCGATAGATTATTTATTTACTAAAGGTGAATCAAAAACACAGTTTCCTATTAAGTTGATTTACACACTTTCAGAATTCGAAAGCCCATTTCCAGTTCGCGCTATGTTTGTAGTTCCGAAAAAAAAACATAAAAGAGCAAATCAAAGAAATATTTTAAAGCGTCGTATGCGAGAAATATATCGCTTAAACAAACATGACTTATATCAAGCGGTTACAAATAGTAAGTATGATATTATGTTTGTATACTTGAGTAATGAGGTTTGTGATTATGAAGCAATCAAGGTTAAAATGATTTTTTTATTAAATCAATTGAAAGAAAAAATAAAACAAGTAGAGGTTATTTAAACACACTGATTGTTCCTTTTAGCTCATATGGTTTATTATCTAGGCCAGTTGCTTTTATAACGTAATAATAAACACCGTCTGATACAATAGTACCAGAATGGTTTTTTCCATCCCAACTCATTTTTCCAAAATCCGTGGCTTCAAATATTTTTAACCCCCAACGATCAAAAACATACATCGTTATTTGGCCAATATTAAGCGCGTCCAAATAAAACATATCGTTTTTTCCATCACCATTAGGAGTAATAACGTTAGGTGCAATTAATCCCGATGGTAAGTCAACGTAAATGAATGTCTTCGCGGTATCTACACAAAAGCCTTTATTAACTATTAATGTTACTTCGTAAGCCCCTGTATTTACATAGGTTGAGGAGCAATTAGTTGTTGTATACGTTGATGTAGAATTACCTAAATCCCACAAGTAAGTTACATCAACGCCACTTGTACTTGTATTCAGAAATGATACATTTAATGGAGATAAACCACTATAAGTATCCGCTGTAAAAGAAGCAAAAACGGTTTCTTTTTCCACTAATTGCGTAGCGGCTACAGTACAACCATTAATCGAATTAGTTGCAATAACTGTATAGGTGCCAGATTCAAATACAGTATAATCAGACCCAGACCCAGCTGGTAATTGCCAGTTGTATGAGTAAGGCCCACCACTTATACTATTTGCTGTAAGTACAACGCTATTGGTATTACAAGGAATGAGTGTTGATGTAGAACTAATAGACACATCTGCAATTGTACTTGTTGTAACTGAAACAAATGCTGTATTAGAACATCCGTTTGTTGTTCCAGTAACAGTATATACAGATGATGCTGTAGGAGAAACATTGATAGAATTTGTTGTTTCCCCCGTATTCCAAATGTAAGTAGATGCACCACTTGCACTTATTATGGTTGATTGTCCGACGCATAATGTTGCAGAATTAACACTGATTGAAGGAAGTGCAGTTACTGAAACGCTTGCTGTAAAAGGTGTTGAGCATCCAAGGGACTCTCCTAAAACGGTGTAAGTTGTTGAAGAAGATGGAGACACAGCAATCGTGTTACTAGTTGCTCCTGTGCTCCATGTATAGGAAGAAGCTCCAAGGGCGCTCATGATTGTTGTATCACCAGCGCATAAAGTTGCTGAATTCACAGTAATTGTAGGTGATGGGTTTACAAAAACAGTGGTAGTATTTATGGATGAACAACCAAGTAAACTGCCAATCACAGAATAAGATGTGGTACTAGATGGAGAAACACTTAATGTACTTGAAGTTGAGCCCGTATTCCAAGTGTAAGTTGTTGCGCCTGTTGCTGATAAAGAAGCAATAGTCCCATTACAAATTGTAGGACTTGGAACACTAATAGTTGGATAGGGGTTTACATTGAGTAATAGTGTATTATTAGCAGAACAACCTGATGCTGTTCCCGTGATGGAATAAGTTGAAGTAATTGTTGGTGAAACAATAATACTTGAAGATGTTGCGCCAGTACTCCAACTATAGGATGTTGCACCACTTGCTGTTAATGTTGCTGTTTGGCCATAACATATTGAAGGAGGTGTTGATGCAGGAGAAGAGCTTATACTGATTACTGGTGATGGAGAAATAGTTAGGCTAAAAGTTGCCCCAGTTGCACAAGGTACTGAGGGAGTAAATGTAACCGTGTATGTTCCAGGCGAGCTCAATAAAGCGTTTATTAGTCCATTTGTGGAATTTAAATTTAATCCACTAGGGCTCGCAGAAAACGCACCAGTAGTAATTCCTGTCAATGATGCTGTTACAAAAGTTGTAGAGCCACAAAAAACACTGCTAGGGTAGCTTAAGGTTGTTGTTGATGTATAGGGCACTCCTGAAACTCCCATAATAAAGCTTCCTATACTGCCTGTGTTTCCTGTTACAACTATCGATGCAACACTTTTTAATTGATCGGCACATGAAAGATTTAAATCTAAATAATATAAATTTGGATTGCTTGGAAGTCCGCCAATTGTTGTAACAGAGGTAAGTCTTGCACATCGACCTAAGCAACATTTTGCAATAGGTGTTCCGCCAAACCAATCTGCAATAGTCGAACTTCCAAAACTAGTTGTTGTCAGATCAGTGTATTTTACATTAATAGAAATATTGCTAGTTCCTTCTGTTGAAAATAGTAACAAACTTAATTTACTATAGCTTGCGGGACTTGTTAGTGTTATTGTTTTTGTTGTTGATGTTTGAACATAAATAGCATTATTGCCAGTATATGGCATTAATTGATAGGTTCTAGTTCCATTTATTATAGTTCCCGAGTTTGGCAGTCCACCACCAAATCCTAAACTAGATCCAAAGGATACACTATATAAAACGGTGTTAGACGTTGCAACAGCATCTAATGCTTGAGACGTTGTGGATAATGCGTTTGGCGCAACTTCTGCTACAGCATCTATATTAAAGCCAGAAACTGTTATTGGACTAAAGGTTTGAGATAAAACACGTGGAAATAAAGATAAAACAAAAACTACGAGATAAAATATATAGGCTTTTCTTGTAGTCATGATTTATGTTTTTAGTTTAATTATTTAAAAACAGAAATGGTTCCGTTTAATTTATGTGGTTTGCTATCTAAGCCAGTTGCAGTAATTATATAAAAATACGTGCCATCTGAAACCAAACTCCCAGATTTATTTTTTCCATCCCAACTTATTTTTCCTATGTCTGAGCTTTCATAAATAATTAATCCCCAACGATCAAAAATAGTCATGCTAATTTCATTAACGTTTAATAAGTCTAAATAGAAGATATCGTTTTTACCATCTCCATTAGGCGTAATAACATTTGGAACTTTTATGTCTGAGACAACATCAACAATAATTATTCTTGTCATCGTATCAATGCAAAATCCTTTCGTTGCCGTTAAGACCACCGTGTAAGTGCCTTGGTTAGAATAAACTGTATTTGGGGAAAGTAGAGGGCCTGTTGTTGTAATTATTGGGGTTCCATTTCCAAAATTCCAAGAATACACAACAGAGTTGCTTGGTGTATTTATACTCGTATTTGTAAATGTAACTAATAGAGGCATAAATCCTTGGTATGGATTTGCTATAAAACTAGCGTTAACCGCTTCGCGAGTAACTGTTTTAGTTGCTATGGCAACACAACCGTTAGCCGCGTTAGTTGCCGCAACAGTGTATGTTCCAGGGCTCGACGCAACATAACTAGAACCAGTGGATAACGATGGGGCCCAAGTATAAGTATACGGACCGCCTAAAGAACTATTTGCATTTAATGTTAAACTATTTGTTGAGCAAGGAATAATAGAAGACACGGATGAAATATTAACATTGGTTAATGTATTTGTTGAAATGGTAATAATTGTTTTTGTTGAACATCCTCCCGGAAAAGAAGCTGAAACGGTATAAGTTCCACCACTCGTAATAGCATAAGGATTTGCACTACCTGAAGTTATGCCATTATCCCATGTAAAGACTACTCCAGCTAACGATGAAGTTGAAGTGCCTTGTAAAGAACTTGGGATACATGTTAATGTTAATTGTGGTGTTACCGTAACACTTAAATTAGGAATACTTGATTGCACGGTGTAGGTTGTTTTACAACCAGAACTTAAATTTGTGGCTGTTAATGTAAAAACCCCTGATGCAGTTGATGTTCCGGGATTACTTACTGGCGAAGCAAAAGGAAGTGTTGGGGCTAGCCAACCTAATGCTATTCCTGCTGTTGAGGTTGCGTTTAATCCAATAGTTCCAGAATTACAAGCAATAGAAAAAGTAGCAACAGGTCCAAGTGTGTTTGATGTAATCGTTACAGGCACAGTGGCCGTACATAAGCTTAAAGTATTTGTAAGAACAACAGAATAGTTTCCGGCCGTTGTTGCTATAAAGCTTGATGTTGATGTGTTAGTCCAAACAGCTGTTGTATTTGGTCCAGTAAAAGCACTTACTGTTATAGTACTAATCAAACAAGATAAGTTGGCTGTAGTAGGTGTTACAGTATAAGTTGGTGCGTTACTAAATGAAAGTATAGAAACGGTTGTTGTGTTCCTACAGCCAAATGCATCAATAACTTGTACTGTATAATTAACTCCAGGGCTTAATCCTAAACCTACTGATGTTGTTGATGCTGAAGGTGTCCAGCTATACGTATAAGGCGCAATTCCACTTGAAACATTAATAGTGCCTGATCCAGCCGCATTGGTGCAAGAGGCTTGAGCAGTTAGGTTTGATACAATTGGATTTGGTGAAACATTTAAAATGATATATTTAACAGTTGGTCCATAACAAGAGCCAGCTGGCGACATAGTTAATGTATAGGTACCAGGCGTTGAGGTTGAAATACTTTGAGTTGTTACCGAAGAAACACCACTTCCTGAAGGGCCTTCCCATAAATAAGGGCCTAAACCTGTTGGAGCAATAACTAATGCTGAAATAGCACCGCAAGTTGAAACGTTGATTGGTGTAGTTGGTGTAGCATCAAAAATAGTACTATTTAAGCTAATCTCTAAAGGCAAACATTTACAGTCAAAATAAGCATAACCATAATGTCCTGATTGTGTACAATCTCCAACTGTGAATCGGATAGTAACAAAAGATCCGATGTATGGTGATAAATCTAAAGTTTGAATAGACCAAGGTTTATAGTGTCCAGCACCAAAAGAAATCCAACTTGGATCGGCAGAGGAACACAAGGTGCTTGGAGCAGAAAACGATAAAAATGGACACGCTAAAGTATTGCCAGCACTGTCTATTAAACTAATATTAACATATGGTTGTTGGCTACAACTATGAGCACCTGCGCTATTTAAAACAGCCGCAAAAGCAATTTGAAAAATAGCATTGCTTGAAGTGACATTAAAAGATTGTTCTATTCTATCAACTTTAGATCCAGTAGCAACATTATTAACTCTTGCAATTTTTGAGCCACCAAACGGAGATGTTAACGGAAGTGTTGTTCCGCCAACAGCTGGGTCAAAACCCGTTGAATTGATAACAGCAGAGTTAACTGCGCCCGTTGTAGGACAACATCCACCCATCGTTACAGAGTTTGTGCTTGTTCCTGTTGCTCCTATCCAACCAAAAAATGTTCCTGTTTCAAAATCCATATTAGTACAAGAGGGCTGAACAATTGTTGCTGCGCTTGATTTAAAAGATAAAGTAGGGGATTTATCTTGATAGTATTTTGCGTAGATAAATTCTTTTTTAGCAATTGCCAATTCTATGCTTAATTGAGGCCCAGATAAGCCATCAGCAATGCTTCTCTTTAAAAACGCAGCTTCATCAAAGCCTTTTAAAGAGTCTGTTACTTGAAATTTTTGTTGTGCTTTTAAATCAATAGGAGATAAAAAAACAATACAAAACAAAAAATTTAAAAAAAATGTTTTCATACAAAAAATAATATTAGCCTAATATAAAATAATATTTAACAAAATCAAAAATTCTTTAAATACCGCTTAGTCAATGTCTATGTTTGAATGAGTGAATATTGAAAAACTGGTTTATTTCTGTATTTAATAAGATAAAAATAGTTTGGGCATTAAAAACAGATTGATTTAAAAAATTAAATCCCAAATTGTTCAAAATGGTGATTGGTGTGTTTGTAAAACATATTATTCCATTCAATAGCAGTTAATTTTCCCATCGATGGATTTTCTTTTCCTTCAAAGTAAGCTACTCCGTGAACCTCAGTTTCTCTTACGTTTTTAATGTATTTACTTTTTTCTAAATCAAAATCTCTTTTATCAGCAATAATAAATTCTGGCGCTGTTCTTGAATTTTGAGGGTATGATTTTTCGTTAACAATTCCATTTTTAATAAATAGTTTCATAAGAAATTTTATCACAAAGCTGGGTTTGCTTTCTATTTTCCCATAAGCAATATCATAGGCAATATTTAAATGAGCCAACATTTGTGAGGCATTCATTTTTCCCCATTTTGGCTGAGAATTAGCCTCTAAATTTTCTAACCTTTTTAAAATTATTTCTGTTGTTTCAGAATTGAAAATGTTTGGTAACGCCATACTTATGCTTTTAAATTAATCAGTTCATTCGTTTTCATAATTAAATCCATAAATAAAATTTTAGGATTGGCGTTACGCTCGATATAATAAAAAGAGGAGTTAAATTCAGTCGTAATTTTTTCATAATTACGATGATTTATAAACTTAGAAAACTTTGTTACAAATGTATTTTCATCTCCAGAAAGCCTCACTAAATCTACACTTCCAAAGTTATACATTAAACAATCCCTAAAGATTTCTAACCCATATTGTAGAAATTGCTTTTGTTTTTCTCTTCCAGCGCGCGCAGTTTCATCTATCCAAGACACAGCTTTAATGGCATCGAAATTTAAAGATATCATCATAAAGCTTCTAAATAGTTGCAAAAACCCATGCTCATCATCATTTTGTTGTAATAATAATTGAGCCTCTCTATAATTACCGTCACACATAAAAGCTGCTTGTTTCGCCAAGGATTCTTGACAACCAAATTGATTTACCAGACCTGATGTGATATCCTCAGTATCAATTTTTAAAAATACTAATTGTTGAACCCTGGATAAAATCGTAGTTAACAATTTATCAGGATGATTACAAACTAGCACAAATAATGTTTGCTCAGGTGGTTCTTCTAATATCTTTAAAAGTTTGTTCGCTGAGTCGGCATTCATCGTTTCTGGCTGCCAAATTAACATAACTTTGTAACCGCCTTCGTAACTTGTATATGCTAATTTTTTTAAAATAGAGCTCGCTTCTTCTGTTGGAATGAGTGGTTGTTTATTTTCAGCATTTATATTATTAAACCAGTCGTGAATGGTTATATAGGGGTTTTCTAAAAAACACTCTCTAAATTCTAATAATAAATCGTTGCTAGTTTTTATCTCTTTACTTTTTGCAATAGGAAACACCAAGTGTAAATCAGGATGGCCAAGCTTTGAGGTTTTTATACAAGAAGGGCATACGCCACACGAATCTTTTTCTTGTTTTTGAGTACAAAACACGTATTGAATAAATGCAAATGCGGCAAGCAAATTACCACTACCTTCTGGCCCAGTAAGCATTAATGCATGCGGAATGCGATTATCAGCGAACATACCTAATAGTTTAGTTTTCGCTTCCTGTTGTCCAATTATATCTTTAAAATACACAGTTTAAAAATACAGATTAATTTTATAAAAAATGTTTAAATTTACCTTATGCATATAGGTTTGTTTTTTGGTTCATTTAATCCAGTTCACATTGGGCACATGGTTCTTGCAAATTACATGGTCGAGTTTACTGACATTGAGAAGATTTGGTTTGTTGTTTCGCCGCATAATCCATTAAAGAAAAAGGAAACATTGTTAGATCAAAATCAACGTTTACATATGGTCAATTTGGCTATTGGAGATAGTGATTTATTTAAAAGTAGTAATATTGAATTTGGATTATCACAACCATCATATACTATTCACACTTTAGCCCATTTAAAAGAGAAATATCCACAGCATACTTTTTCTTTAATTTTAGGCCAGGACAATTTATCCTCTTTTCATAAATGGAAGAATTGCGATGAAATTCTTAATCAATATAAATTATATGTGTATCCTAGACCACATGCATCTCCTTGTGATTTAGAAAAAAATGCCAGTGTTTATTTAACAGATGCCCCAATAGTTGAAATATCATCAACGTTTATAAGAAAGGCGATTTATTCCAAAAAAAACATGTCTTTTTTTGTGCCTGAACCCGTTTGGACGTATATTGATGAAATGAGTTTTTATAAGAAAAAACCGCTTAGAAAATAATAATTAGGAATACTATTTACCTTTAATAAAAGTTAGGAATAAAAATGCTATAATTGTAATATTGTACAAAGAAAAACCTTGTAATTTGTAAAAGTATGTTTAAAAATTATTTTTTGTCAATCAGTTTATTTTTCGTTTCATTTGGAGCTATTGCCCAAAGTTCAATAGAAGTTAAAGATTTAGGTGCTGGAGCCGCAATTGTATCTAATGGCGCTAACATTGTTGATTATACTATTTCGACATTAGTTACGAGTCGCTTATTTGAAATTAAAAACACAAGTTCTTCAACAAAAACATTAACTGTTGCAAGATACGACGAGATTTTAAATACCATTACTCCTACCGATAAAGCTCACGCTTATTTTTGTTTAGGAACAAATTGTTTTACTCCTACTACTTTCACCGCTTCGGTTGTTTTGTTAGCAAATCAAACCACTACATTGACAACAGATTTAGAAGAAGCTTCTTCTATGGGTTTATCTCATGTAAGATATAAAACGTATGTTATGGGAAATTCATCAGATAGTTTATCTCTTACATTAAGATACAATGGTGTTGTTTCAGTTAAAAATCAAGGGAATTTAATTCAAACTATTTCAGATGTATATCCTAACCCGTCATCATCAAAAGCTTTTGTAACTATAAATGTTGGCTTTCCATTAGATGTTAAAGTAACTATTATTAATTCATTAGGAGCAGTAATTTCTACTAAAACGACAGAGTTGCAGTCAGGAAAAAACACACTCTCTCTTGATTGTGAAAGTTTACCAACAGGCTTGTATTTTGTTTCAATCAATCATGGAAGTCAAGTCATCACAAAAAAAATCACAGTATCTAAATAATAACATAAATCAAAAAATAAAACAAAAATGAAAAAAAAATCTACTTTATTAGGATTGCTAGCATTAACCACAATAGGTTTTGCACAAAGTCCAAGAATGTCTCTTTATGAGGAGTTTACAGGAGAAAACTGCCCACCATGCGCAGCAACAAATCCAGGATTAGATGTTAAATTAACTGCTAACTCAGCAAATACAATTCCATTGAAATGGCAGGTTGCAATTCCTAGTGCACCATCTAGTTTAACTTCTTTGTATCAACAAAACAAAACAGAGATTGATGCAAGAGATAATTATTATTCTATTTCATCAGCTCCTTCTGCAATACAAGACGGGCAAGCTCCTTCAGTGTTTGGTGCAGCTTCAGGACATCCTGCAAACACAACAGCAGCAATTTTGAATGCAGCAGCAGCAGTTACTTCTCCATTTACAGTTACTATGACTAGATCTTGGGATGCAACATATTCTACTTTAACATGTTCTGTAAACATTGTTGCAACAGGTACTTTTGCAACTACAGGTACTAACTTAAAGTTCAGATTAGTAATGACTGAAAAAGAAGTTAACTATACAACAGCACCAGGCACGAACGGAGAAACACAATTTCATTGGGTTGCTCGTAAATCATATCCTGATTTAGCAAATGGTACAGCAATGGCTCCAACATGGACAGTTGGTCAAACTCAATCGTTTACAATTGCTTGCGTTTTACCTTCTTATATCTGGGATAAAAGCCAAGTAGAGATGGTTGGATTTATTCAGAATGATGGTGATAAGAAAGTTCTTCAAGCAGTTTTAGGCGCTGCTGCACCTTTAGCAAATGATGCTGCTGCAATTTCTGCATCTTTACCTGCACTTAGTTGTTCAAGTTCATTAGTACCAACTGTAAATATTAAAAACAATGGTTCTAATGCAATTACAAGTATGAATTTAAATCCATTTGTAAATGGTGTTGCAAACGGATCTCCAGTATTATGGACAGGAACTTTAGCTGTTGGAGCTTCAACAACTATTACAATGAACGCAATTACGGCTTTACCTGCAGGTGCTAACACGTATTCTGTTAACGTAACTAATGTTAATGGTGGAGTTGATAATAATAGCGCAAATAATGTAAAAACAAAAAGTTTTGTAATCATTGGCGCTTATGCTCCAGCTCCAGTTTCTCAAGATTTTCAGTTAACAACGTTTCCTCCTGCAAACTGGGCTTTAGTAAATCCTGACGGTGGCGCTGCTACATGGGCTAGAGTTTCAACTGCTGGCGGTTTTGGTAACTCTTCAGCTTCAACAAGATATGCATCTTATGTTGCTCCTGCAGGTGACTCAGACGATTTAATTTTACCCCCAATGAGTTTAGCTTCTATTGCAACTCCAAAAATTTCTTTTGACGTTGCATACGCTGCTTATACAGCTGCTACTCCAGAAAACGATCAGTTAGAAGTAATGGTTTCAACAAACTGTGGATCTACTTGGACAACAGTATACACTAAAGCAGGAGCAGTTTTATCTACAGCACCAGCAACTACATCTAATTTTGTTCCAACTGCAACACAATGGAGAACTGAGATTGTTAATTTAGCTGCTTATGCTAATGCAACTCAAGTTTTAGTTAAATTTACTGCAACTAGTGATTATGGTAACAATATGTATATTGATAACGTAAACTTAGCAGGAAATGTTGGTGTATTAGAAGCTGATAAGTCAATTACGTCAATTGATTTATTCCCTAATCCAGCAAATAACGAAACTTCAGTTAAAATTAATGCTACTGAGCAATCTCAAGTTGTAATTAGCATTTTAAATACAGTTGGTCAAGTTGTGTTTCAGTCAACTAATACTTTAAGTTTAGGTGCTAACACAGTTAACATTGATACTAAGAATTTTGCTTCTGGTATTTATAATGTTATTATTTCAACGGATAATGGCGCAACAACTAAAAAATTATCAGTTACTAAATAATCCAATTTATATTTATAAATTTGTAAGAGGTTGGCATTTTGCCAGCCTCTTATTATTTTTAGATATGCGTAATAAATTAATAGCACTCACTTTAATCATCATTTCTTATTTTCCTGTTATTGCACAAACGCTTTATTCGGAAAGATTTAATACACTTGCTTTAAATACGGGTACATACAGCTCGTCAGGTTCTATCCAAACGTATTCGTATAAGGATGTCCCAAGTACAATGTTTACTATTAATAACGGATTAAAAACAGCAGATACCCTCACTGGAAATTATCCGTTCAGAGCAAACGGACAAAAACTAAAAGCATTTTTATCTTATAAACAAGCTAATCAAGCAGATACTTTTGCTGTTTCTACATCTTGGTTAAAGCCAACAGGTGTAGCCGATGCTTGGTTAATTACTCCAACAATCAATTCAATTGCTGCTAATACCGTTTTAATGTGGGATGCAATGTCACCCGACGCCACAAACTTAGACGGCTATGAAGTATACATAACAACAAATACGTCGAGCACTGCAGTTGTGGGCGATTTCTCTGCGGCGAATAAAGTGTTTACTATATCCGCGGAAAAAAACACATGGCAAACCCGAGGAGTATCTTTAGCAGCATATGCGGGCCAAAGCATTCGTGTTGCATTCCGTAATAACTCTACAGACAAATACCAGTTGTGGATAGACGATATTATTGTAAAGAACATTACTAACGGTTATGATGCTAGTACAATAATAAACAATACCTATAAATATTCTACGGTTGGAATTTCAAATATCATTTCTGCAACATTTAAAAATAATGGTTTTACACCAATTACATCATTACAAATAAACTATAAGGTTGGTTCTAATCCTACAATTAGTGAATCTCAAACACTATCGTCTCCGCTTTCTTATTTAGATAGTAAACAAGTAAATTTTTCGGTTCCATATATTACATCTACACCAGCCTATAATTCATTAAAAATTTGGGTAACGTTAATTAACGGTTTTGCGGATCAACAAAATAATAATGATACCATTTCAGGTTCATTAATCATTTCAAGTAGCGTGCCACCAAAGAAAGTTCTCGTTGAGAGCTTTACTGGTTCGTGGTGTGGCTGGTGTCCTGACGGCCAATTAAAACTCGCAGATGTTGCTTTAACAAATACTAATGTTGTAGTTGCATCAATTCATAACGATGATAATATGAGTACTGTTTCGGGAGAAAATCTTGTTACAGATTATGCTACTGTTTTTCCCTCTGCTACGATAGACCAATATCTGCTTCCGGGAAACTCGGAAGTTGCCGTTGAACGAAATAATTGGAATACTTATATTTCTCAACGACAAGCAATGTTGGTTCCTGCAAGTGTTTCATTAACTGCCATTAATTATAATGCATCAACACGTGTTATCAGTGCAACGGTTTCATCTTCGTTTTTAGCCGATGTAAAAGGAGATTATCGTTTGAATTTATATATTAAAGAAAACAACGTGTTTGGCGCGATCCAAGATAGTTTATTGGATAATGGTTGGAATCAATATAGTTATTTATACAATATCCCATCTTCACCATATTATCAATTTGGTAATTATTTAAATCCGACAACATTTATAATGGGTTCTAACAGATATAAACATCAATTTGTTATTGATACCATGTTAAGTGGTTCTTATGGTGCTTCTGGCATTATTCCAACAAGTGGATCCACTATTGGACAAACTTATTCTAAGCCTTATACCTATACATTAGAATTACCTGCAGGAACAGAATACAGATACAACGAAGATAATATTTATTTAATTGGCGTATTGACAGAGTTTAGCACAGATACTAAGAAGCGAACGGTGATAAACGTTGCTGAAACAAAATTAACATCATCGCCTGAAGTAGTTGGAATTAAAGAACAACAAAAGCAATCATTTAATTTTAATCTATTTCCTAACCCATCAACCAGTCAATGTCGTTTATCCTATGAGTTGAAAAACGATGCAGAAGTTATTATTTCGGTATACAGTATATTAGGTGAATTGATTTATTCGGAAAGTAGCTATAAACAGTCAGGAATATCAAATCACGATCTAATAGTTAGTAATTTAATGCCTGGTAATTATAGCGTTCAGATTTCGGTAAATGGGTTTAAAACAACAAAAAAACTAACAGTAATTAAATAATAAAATGATTGTAATTACAGGTGCGGCAGGTTTTATAGGAAGCTGTTTATTATCTAAATTAAACAGCGAAGGTCTCACAAATATTCTATTAGTAGATAATTTTTCGGTAGAAGAAAAAAATAGAAATTTTACGGATAAAAAATTTACTAAAACATTAGACCGCTCTGAGTTTTTAGTGTGGTTCGAAAAAAATCCTGAACAGGTTTCTTTTGTTTATCATATAGGTGCAAGAACAGATACAACCGAATTTAACATTGATATTTTTAATGACCTAAATTTAAATTATACTAAATCTATTTGGAAATTATGTACTGTAAATACTATTCCATTAGTGTATGCGTCATCTGCCGCAACATACGGTTTAGGTGAGTTTGGTTATGATGATGATGAAAAAAAGATTCCGTTGTTGAAACCACTTAATCCTTATGGAGATAGCAAAAATGATTTTGATAAATGGGCGATTTTACAAAATGAAATGCCACCTAAATGGATTGGATTTAAGTTCTTTAACGTTTATGGTCCAAATGAATTTCATAAAGCACGAATGGCATCCGTTATTTTTCATTCTTATAATCAAATAAAAGAAAAAGGATTTGTAAAATTGTTTAGATCACATAACCTAAATTATACAGATGGAGGTCAATTACGTGATTTTGTATATGTAAAAGATTTAGTTGATGTGTTATACTTTGCTTATACAAGTAATTTAAATAATGGAATTTATAATTTAGGAAGTGGTAAAGCGCGTACGTTTTTAGATTTAGCAACAGCCACATTTAAGGCATTAAATAAACCGGTAAATATTGAATATATTGACACGCCAATTGATATTAGAGACAAATATCAATACTTTACAGAGGCTAACATGAGAAAATTAATGCATCAGGGTTATAACAAATCTTTTACTAGCTTGGAAGAAGGTGTTACAGATTATGTAACAAATTACCTAAATGGACATCGTTATTTTTAATGATAAAATAAAATACAACTCCTTGTAGTATTAGTAATCCATCAACCCATAAATAAAAATAAAAACTGTGCCGTTTTTCCTTACTGATTAAAACAGTTAAGCTTGTAATAAGTAATATCGCCATCATTGCAATGAGTAAATAACTGTTTTGTGTGAAGACATAGAATGAAAAACCTCCTACCATTAGGATAATTAAGCAAATTAGTTTTGTAACAATAATTCCAAATCGGTTAGCGTAGGTATTGACGCCATTTTTAAAGTCACTCACACTATCTTTTATATCAAATAAGATACACAACACAGAGATTAAACAAAACTGTGCGATTAAGAATAGGGAACTATGGTACGTTAAAATATTATTTTCAATGAGTGGCACTGCAGCGCAACTAATGACCCAAATGATTGAAATAATGAAGGGCTTCAAGTATCCATGTTTTCTTATATTAAAAGGAGGCAAATAGTAAAGTGTAGATATTAATTCGGCAATAACCATAATGGTAATGGACGTTGCACTTAACGAATTACATAAAAACAAAACTGTAATAAAAGCTAGCCCAACACTGATTAGTAATGTTTTTTTATGTTTTAAAAGCCAAATTGATCGTTCACTATGTGAGTTAGTTTGATTAACTAAATAACCGCGTTGTACATTATATTGTAGATAAGTAGATAGAAAAACAAATGCTAAATACGAAGTATTATTATAATTTACAGGTATCGAAAACACAGCGTATGTTACAAACACTTGTGCTAAAGCACAAATAGAGATAAGTACATTAGCGTAAACCAATGTTTTAAAAAGCGAATGAGATATAATTTGATTAATTTTCAAAAATAAAATGAGCGTTCTGTGTTGTTATTTTTTTAACCTCTTCAATGGATACACCTTTAATGTCTGCTATTTTTTGTGCGATTAGAGGAATGTATGAACTTTCATTTCTTTTGCCTCGATAGGGCATAGGAGCTAAATATGGAGAGTCTGTTTCTAACACAAGGTCATTTAAGTTAAGCTGTTTCACAACTTCATCCAATCCAGAATTTTTAAAGGTTATAACTCCACCGATACCTAATTTAAAATTTTGTAATCCTAAAATTTTATGAGCTTCTTCTACATTTCCACTAAAGCAATGAAATATGCCTTTTGGTAAGGTGTGATAAGATTTAAGAATCGAATAAATTTCATCAAATGCATTTCTACAATGAATAACAATGCTGTAGTTGTATGTTAAAGCCCAATCAATTTGTTTTTTAAATGCTATTTCTTGTTCTTTCAAAAATGTTTTATCCCAATATAAATCTAAGCCTATTTCACCAATTGCAACAAATTTTCGTTTAGTAAGCCAACCTTCTATGATTGCTAATTCTTCAAGGTAGTTTTCTTTTACCGAACATGGATGCAGGCCCATCATGGCAAAACAGTTTTCAGGAAATTCTTTTTCTAATTGTAACATGCCATCAATACTTGTAGAATCGACGTTGGGTAAATAGAGTTTTGTTATTCCTTTGGTAATTGCATTTTTTATAATTTCATTTCTATCGGCATCAAATTCTTCCGAATATAAATGTGTGTGTGTGTCAATAAACATTATTTAGTATTTTTGCATGTAAATTTACTAATCATAGAATAACTATTTATGTTATTCTAAATAATTTCATAATAAAGTTGAAAGTTTTAATTGTTAGGTTTAGTTCTATTGGCGACATTGTTTTGACAACTCCTGTTGTGAGATGTTTAAAACAACAAGTAGATAATATTGAAATTCATTATCTGACAAAAAATAATTTTATTTCGGTTATAGAAAACAATCCATACATTGATAAAATTCACACAATTGGGAATGATTTGAAAAGTCTTATTCCATTATTAAAACAGGAAAACTTTGATCTTGTAATTGACTTACATCATAATGTAAGAACCCTAAGATTGAAGTATTTTTTAGGTAAAAAAAGTGTTTCGTTCAATAAGCTTAATTGGAAAAAATTTTTAATCACAACATTTAAAATAAATAAATTACCAAAACAACACATTGTAGATCGGTATTTAGAAACCATTAATTTTTTAGGTGTTTTAAATGATAATAAGGGGCTTGATTATTTTATTTCAAGTAAAGATGAGGTAGATATAGCGTCTATGTTGCCAGTTCATTATTCAAATGGATATTATGCTTTGGTAATAGGAGGATCTTACTATACAAAACAAATACCTATTAATAAATTAAAACAAATTTGTGAGAAAAGTTCTTTACCGTTCGTGTTACTTGGAGGTAAAGAAGACGTTGATGTTGCTAATGAGTTGCATAAAGCATTTCCGACACAAACATTAAACATGTGTGGTAAGATGCGTTTAAATCAATCGGCTTCAATTATTAAACAGTCAAAAAAAGTCATAACATCTGATACTGGATTGATGCACATTGCTGCAGCTTATAAAAAGGATATTATATCTATATGGGGCAATACGATTCCTGAATTTGGTATGGGACCGTACATGGCAGGAGATGATTCACAGATAGTTGAAGTCAATCATTTATCATGTAGACCGTGTTCAAAGTTAGGATATAGAAAATGTCCAAAAGGCCATTTTAAATGCATGAATGAAATTGATTTAAGCCCAATTAATCTTTAGTAAATAACGCTTTTAATTCAGTCGCATCATCTGGCTTCATTCTACCTCCTAAAATTAATGAGAGTTGACGTCTGCGTAAAGCACCATCAAATCTTTTTTTCTCTTCTTCAGTTTCTGGAATAAGTTCTGGAACGTGCAACGGAGAACCGTTTTGATCAATGGCAACAAACGTAAAAATAGCTTCATTACATTTTGTTTTATTTCCTGTTATTCTATCTTCTACAAATACATCAATAAATACTTCCATACTACTTGTAAATGCACGCGATACTTTTGCTTCTAATGTTACCACTGAATTCTTTGAGATAGGATTATCAAAAGATACGTGATTGATTGAAGCGGTTACAACAACTCTTCCTGAATGTCTTCCTGCAGCAATTGCAGATGTGATATCCATCCATTGTAACAACTTACCACCAAATAAATTTCCAATATGATTTGTGTCATTTGGCAAAACAACTTCTGTGTTTATAGTTAATGACTCTTTTGCTGTTTTTGCTTTCATATAAAGTGTTGTTTAAATGTGATGGTAAAAATACTACCTTTGTTGCAAATAAAATCATTATGGATTATAAATATATATTATCGTTGCACCTTATTTTTGTAGTGTGTTGGTTTGCAGGCTTATTTTATATCGTTAGATTGTTTATTTACACAAAGGAGGCTTTTGAGAAACAAGAACCAGAAAAAAGTATTCTAAAAAAACAGTTATTATTAATGCAAAGAAAACTTTGGTATATTATTACCTGGCCAGCAGCAATTCTTGCAGTTATTTTTGGGTCTTGGATGCTTATAGAAAATACCGTATTGTTGATGCAACCTTGGATGTGGTTAAAATTAATTTTTGTTGGTATTTTAATTTTGTATCATTTACAATGTCAGGTTATTTTCAAACAACAGTCGGCCGAAGTTTATAAATTATCTTCTTTTAAACTAAGATTGTTTAATGAGTTGGCAACTGTTTTATTAGTGGCTATTATTTTTTTAGTAATAGTGAAGTCTTCTGAAGGGTTAGTATGGGGAATGCTTGGATTATTTATGTTTGCAAGCCTTTTGATGGCAGGCGTGTATGTTTATAAAAAACAACGCAAAGCAATTCATGATATTAAAGAAATTAAAACGCCGGAAGATAAAAATTAAAGTAATTTATTTATCGCGTTTACACAGTTTACGCCATCCATTGCGGCGCTTACAATTCCGCCTGCGTATCCAGCACCTTCAGCGCATGGGTACAAATTTTTTAATTGAATATGTTGTAGAGTTTCTCGGTCTCTTGGTATACGAACAGGTGTTGATGTTCGCGATTCAACGGCAACAATTATAGCATCATTACTGATATATCCTTTCATTTTTTTATCAAATGCTCTGAATCCTTTTTGTAAGGTTGTACCAATCATTTTGCCTAATACATCGTTCATTTGAACAGAATGTGTGCCTGGTTGGTAAGAGTTTTTAATAAGTTGAGAGCTTACTCTATTATTAACAAAATCTTGTAAATTTTGTGCTGGAGCTGTTTGGGTTTTTCCTCCCATTTGCCATGCACGTTGTTCAATTTCTTTTTGTAGCTGCAACCCAGCTAAGGCCCCAAATTTTTTATAAGGTTCAAAATCTGAAAGCTCTAAGCCCACAACAATACCGCTATTAGCGTAAGGATTGTTTCGTTTTGAAGGGCTCCATCCGTTTGTTACAATTTCATTTTGCGCAGTTGCACAGGGTGCTATGATACCACCAGGACACATACAGAAAGAGTACACGCCATGATTATCAATTTGATTTACTAGGCTATAAGAAGCGGCCGGGAGGTATTCTCTTTTTGAATTTACATCTTGAGAATTTAGACAGCTATATTGTATGCTATCAATAAATTCTTGTGGATGTTCTACCCTTACACCTAATGCAAATGGTTTAGCCTCGATGGCAATTTTTTTTCTTTCCAATAATTCATAAATATCTCTCGCTGAATGCCCTGTTGCTAAAATTAAATGAGAGCAATTGTATTCTATCGATGTAGTTTCTTTGTAAATGACAACAGATGTAATAATATCGTTGGTGTAATTAATGTCAATGAGTTTAGATTGGAATTGAATTTCGCCACCATATTTTAATATGCTTTCGCGCATATTCGCAATTATTTGAGGCAGTTTATTAGTGCCAATGTGTGGATGGGCATCCACTAAGATAACGTCGTCTGCGCCGTGAAATACAAATGTTTTTAATATATGTTCTATATCACCTCGTTTACTCGAACGCGTATAAAGTTTACCATCACTGTATGTTCCGGCACCGCCTTCTCCAAAACAATAGTTACTTTCTGGATTTACAATATGCTCTTTATTAATGGCCGCTAAATCTCTTCTTCGAGCTTTTACATCTTTTCCTCTTTCAAATAGTATAGGTTTAATTCCTAATTCTAGACATCTTAAAGCGGCATACAAACCAGCTGGCCCAGCGCCGATAATTACAATTTCTTTTTTGGAACTCGCAACATCTTTATAATGTATGTTTAATGTTTCGTTAGTAACAACTTCATTAATCCAAACGCCAAGTTTTAAATTTATCTTAATGTTTTTCGATCTCGCATCAATACTTCGTCTTAGTATTTTTAAATGAAAGGTGTCATTTTTTTGCAGCGAAAGTTGCTCGGCAATCTCTTGTTTTAATAGCTGTTCGTTATAAGCGATGTGCGGTGCAACAGCAATGTTAATCTCTTTTTTCATAATGAAAGGTTTTTATCCTTTATGTATTTTATTTATTGTTAAGCAAGGGTTGATCTTTTGAAATACAATCACTCGTACTTTTCATTCTTTTCTTTCTTTGACCACAATGGTTAAACAATGCAATTTTCAAATTAAAATAAATGTTTGCTCCATAAGTATTTCTAACTATACCAAATATATATCCAGCTCTATCAGTTCCAATTATAAAATTAGTACCAAGTCTTAAAGCAAATCCAACTTGTGGATACGTCCAATTATAAAGTGAAATAGGTAGGGCTGCACCAAAATATTTTTTGTCATAGCGTGGAGTAATACTCACTAAGTCAGGTCTTTTTAATTGACCAGCAATTCTAGGGCCAACGCTTAACGAAGAATTTATAAAAAAATTATTTTCAAAATTATAATCATACTGAACATTTAAGCCAATTGGCATTATAGCAAGAAAATTATTTTTACTGGTTGTTTTTAAACCGTTTCCAAGCCTAGAAAGTTCTTGATCAATACTTTCAAACGAATTTGCTTTTGTACTGTCTAGATTGATGCTACCAGAATCATATTCAATTTTTTTAGAGGAAGCATTTTTTTTATAGTTTATAAATCCTAAGTCTGTAATGGAAGCACCCAATTTATATTTGTAAGCAATGTGTTTGCAACCGCTTATTTTTTTATTATTCGGAGAATAATTACTTACTGCTTCAAGCATTCTTGTGTAACTCCAACCAAGATCAAGTGCAATACCTTTTCCAGCATTCCATTGGGGAATGTTATATTTATAGGAAATAATCGCATGTACATTTTCTAAGTCGCCAGTATTAGAAATATCATAATCTGCATCATTTACTCTAAAGCTCGCATGTGCAATGCCAACTAAGTATTTTAAATTCACGCCTACATTTCTAAAACTATAATGATTTCTTCGATACATATATGCAGCATTCACACCAAATTCAGTCCATGCTCCGAATCCAAAAAATGCCCTTTGATTTTGTATGCCGTTTTCATTAAAATAAGATTGGTCTTTTGTTTTCAAAACATAAGAGGCTAATGTTTTTGAAACTTTGGCTTCTGCCATCGATCGACCATTGATAAAAAAACCAAATGAGTAATTATCAATAGATACTCCAGCTGAAGGACCTTCTACATTAAATCCTGCAAATCCACGTTTAGTCACGTCTTTTAAATTTTGTCCAGGATTAGAAAAATTATTTTTTAAGACGGACGATGTAGATTTAGGATAATAAACGAGGTTATTTGCTATAAAGGCATTCGCACCAACAACATTAATATCTATAAATAGTTTTGAGTTAAGAAAATTTGTTGGGTTTGAGTATATGCTGCTTATTCCCGCATATTCGCTGTTAATATAACCAAGCTTATCTTGAGAGACTAATTGATGAGCAGTCAATAATAATAACAGTAATTTTTTCATGTCAATTAGATTGAGCTTGATTATCCTTCAAACGTAATAGAAAAGACAAACATCTTTGAGTTTACTTTATCTACACTGTTTGAAAATATGTTCTGATTTTTATTCAGTAAATTCTTCGTTCCATTTATGACTTTACATTCTAAGCCAAGTTTAAAGTATTGCAAATAAAAATCAACGCCCGCACCACCACTGTAAAAATAATCATCTCGTTTTAAATTAACAGCATCTTCTAGTTGACTTGCTCCACCAATCGAATTGATTCCCTTTTTCTTTGTTGCTAAATCGAGCGTATATCCACCACCTAAAATAATATAAGCCCCAAAATTATCTAATCGTTTAGATTGTAATTTTATTTCCGCAGGAAATATTAAGAATGTTGATTCTACACTTTTTTTATAAATACGCGTACTATCAAACTTCGCATTTTGTAACTTATATTGAATGCTGCGTGAGGCAAAGCTAATATTTGGTGTGAAGCGTAGTCTAACATATTCATGAAGTTTAAAATCTGAAATGATTCCAAGTGCAAATCCTGGATCTGAATTAGTTAAAACGGATTTCATTCCATAACGCACGCTATCAATTAATGTATCTGGAAACGCAGAATTTTTAACGGTATGAATTTTAAAGTTTGTATTGTTGTATGCAATAGCAAAACCAAAATGCATTTTGCCTTTATAAAATTTTGGCAAATTAACACCGCTTTCTTCTTTATGCTGCGAATAAAGATGACTGCATAGTAGAATAAAAAGAAATATGAATTTGATTGGTTTCAATGAGTTATAAACGTTTGTTTTTAAATAATTATTGTAATGGAGCTTCTGTTTCTTTTGGTTTGAATAATTTTTTTTGAAAAACTAAAATGATTCCAACACCAAAGGAAATAGCCATATCTGCAAAATTAAATATGGCACTAAAAAACTCGAAGTGCTCGCCACCCCATAGTGGTAACCAACTTGGAAAACGACCTTCAAACTTTGGGAAATAAAACATATCCACCACATGACCTTGTAAAAAACCTGCATAACCACCATCCGAGCTCAAAAATTGCGCAACTTCATAATCATTACTCTCGCTAAATAATAAACCGTAAAAAGCAGAATCTAAAATATTACCTAAGGCACCTGCTAGTATAAGTGACACACATACTATAAATGTTTTATGTTCACCATCATTAATTATTTTTTTGATATACATAGCACCTGCAATAACTGCTAGTATTCGAAATAAACTCAATGCTAATTTTCCATAATCACCACCCAATTCAAAGCCAAATGCCATTCCTGGGTTTTCAGTAAATGTGATTCGGCTCCAATTGCCAATCATGCGGCAAATTTCCCCAGTAGGATAATGTGATTTGATAAATAGCTTAATAGATTGGTCTATGATTAAAACCAACAATACGGTTATGATGGGAAGTTTATATTTTTTAAGCATATAGCCTGTGAAATAAAAAAGGTTATCTTTTGTAAAGATAACCTTTTTTTTAAGTCAGTTATAATAATTCAAAGGAGCCCAAATACAAGCAACTTTTTTTGTTATTGTCCTAGTTTCGCATCTATACTTAATGTAGCGTGAGGTACCGAACGAAGACGTTCTTTAGGAATTAATTTTCCTGTTACACGGCATATTCCGTAAGTTTTATTTTCAATACGCATTAAAGCATTTTTTAAATTCACAATGTATTTTTCTTGACGAATAGCTAATTGTGCAGTTTCTTCTTTCGATAAAACATCTGATCCATCTTCCAATAATTTAAATGACGGTGATGTGTCGTCTGTTCCATGATTATCAGCGTTTGATAAAGTTAATTTTAATAAATCAAAATCGGTTTGAGCTTCTTGCAATTTCCCAATAATTAATTCCTTAAATTCAGTTAATTCTTTATCAGAATAACGACTGCGATTATCAGATGTATTTAAAAACGGCTTTGGTTGAGCTGCTTGTGGTTTTTTAACTAAAGGTTTTGTAATGTCAATATGTAAAGGTCTGTTACGAATATAAGTTTCTGAACCAGATGAACGACCTTCATTTTTCTTACGGCGTCCACGTCCGCGTTTTTCTGGAATTTCATCATCATCATCATCGTCAAGAGGAATACCGCCACCTTCTAAATCTAAAACGGGCGCTTCGTCTAAGTCAACGTCAACTACAACATCGTCGTCATCAGCTTTATCATAGTCATCTTTTACATCAACATCCGAATCATCATCTTCCTCTTCAGGTTCAATATCATCATCTTCATCCTCATCTTTTTTTCCTTTCTTAGCTTTCTTAGAAACTTTAGAAGGTTTTGTTGTTGCTTTTTTAGCAATAGCATCAATTGGTTTGCCTTTTACAACTGGTTTTGTTTTCGTTGCTGGCTTAACAATTTCTTTTTTAGGGCTTTTTTTTACTTCAACTTTTTTAGGAGTTGGTTTCGCTGTTTTTGTTGGTTTGGCTGGTGCTTTTGGAACTTTTTTTATCACTTTTTTAGGGGCTGGTTTTGGTACAGGTTTTTTAGCAACAGCTTTTTTTGCTGGTGCTTTTGCGATTACTTTAATTGCTTTTTTTGTAGGTTTAGCAACCACTTTTTTATTTATTGGTTTTGTTGATTTTACTACTTTTTTAGTAGGCGCAGCAGCCATTTTTTTATTAACTGGTTTTGCTGATTTTACTACTTTTTTAGAAGGAGCAGTAGTAGTCTTTTTAGAAACAGGCTTTGTTGATTTGACTACTTTTTTAGCAGGCTTTGCTACGGCTTTTTTAGGAGCAGGCTTTTTAATTGCTACTTTCTTTGCTGCTGGTTTTTTCGCAACAATTTTTTTTGGCGCTGGTTTGCTTGCTTTTTTCGCAGGTTTTACTATTTTCTTTGCCATATTCTTTTTTTAATAAATTAATTTAATTTTTCAATAGAAATAAGAGTAGAGACCAGTTCATCCACTTCAACGGCACTTGCTGTAGTTAGAGTTAAATTTAGTACAACTTGCAAATCACCTGTTAAGGTTTCGGCGCAAATATAGTTCAAATTATTTTGAATGGCAGTATCTAATGCATCATTTTGTTGAATTTTAACCAAAATCTTATCGGTTAAGGCTAAACCTGACTCTTTTCGCAGGTTTTGAATACGATTTACTAATTCTCTTGCCAATCCTTCCTCACGTAAAGCATCGGTTAAGGTGATGTCAAGCGCAACAGTTATTTGCCCACTATTTGCTACTTTCCAGCCTGGAATATCAACGGGCATAATTTCAACATCTTCGGCTTCTAAAATGATTTCTTCACCTTCTATATTCATTTTAAATTGACCTGTTTTTTCAATTTCAGTAATGATTAATTTACCATGGTCGTTTGCGTAAGCTTGAACTATTTTCATGTGTTTACCACATTTCTTACCTAACGTTTTAAAATTTAGTTTCAAGTTTTTTACAATTTGAACTTCAGCTTCTGTCACAAAATCTAATTCTTTTACGTTTACTTCAGCAAGAATAATATCTTTTACAGCTTCAACATGCTGCTTAAATTCAGTACCTAAAATTGGAATTTGAATTTTTTGTAGTGGCTGACGTACTTTTAAATTTTCTTTTTTACGAATGGATAAAACCATAGACGATATTTTCTGAGCCATTTCCATGCGCTTTTCTAAATTCGCATCTATGTGCTGAATGCTAGCTTTTGGAAATTCAGAAATGTGCACCGAATCAATAGCGGTTGTATTATCACCTAAGTTAGTATATAACCAATCAGAAAAGAATGGAGCAATTGGACTCATTAATTTTGATAAAACCATTAAGCATTCATGCAATGTTTCGTAAGCTGCTTTTTTATCTTCACTCATTTCTCCTTTCCAAAAACGACGACGAGACAAACGAATATACCAATTACTTAAATGTTCGTCAACAAATTCTTCAATATAGCGGGCCGCTTTATGTGGTTCAAAGTTTTCGAATTGCTCAGTTACATCTAAGATTAAACTGTTTAATTTTGATAGAATCCAACGATCTAATTCAGCGCGGTTACTTATTGGAACGGTGTTTGTTGAATCAACAACAAACCCATCAACATTTGCATACAAAGCAAAGAATCCATAAGTATTGTAAAGTGTGCCAAATAATTTTCGCTGCACTTCACTAATTCCTTCTAAGTCAAATTTCAAATTATCCCATGGGGCCGCATTGGCAACCATATACCAACGTGTTGCGTCTGCTCCGTATTTTTCAATGGTTACAAATGGATCAATCACGTTCCCTAAGCGCTTACTCATTTTTACACCATTTTTGTCAAGCACCAAACCGTTAGAGACCACATTTTTATAAGCAACAGAATCGAAATTCATGGTTGCAATGGCGTGTAATGTAAAGAACCACCCACGTGTTTGGTCTACGCCTTCTGCAATAAAATCAGCTGGATAATATTTTTTTGCATCAATGAGTTCTTTGTTTTCAAATGGGTAATGTAATTGTGCATATGGCATTGCGCCAGAGTCGAACCATACATCAATTAAATCAGTTTCGCGAATTAATTTTTTGCCATTTTTCTCTAAAATAATGGTGTCGGCATAAGGTTTATGTAAATCAAAACTGTCATAATTTTCTTTAGAAAAATTTCCTACTTCAAATTTAGCTAATGGATTTTCAGCCATAAAGCCTTTCGATACAGCATTTTCAATTTCTTTTTTTAACTCTTCTGCACTGCCAATTATAATTTGTTCTGTTTTGTCTTCGCTTGTCCAAATTGGAATTGGGATACCCCAAAAACGAGAGCGCGATAAATTCCAATCATTTAAATTTTCTAACCAATTACCAAAACGACCTGTTCCAGTTGCTTCTGGCTTCCAGTTAATAGTTTTGTTTAATTCAATCATTCTGTCTTTAGCAGCTGTTGATTTAATAAACCAAGAATCTAAGGGATAATATAAAACCGGCTTGTCTGTTCTCCAACAATGTGGATAGCTGTGTTCGTAGGTTTCTTTTTTAAATAATTTTCCTTCTTCTTGTAATTTTAAAACAATGCGTTCGTCAACACTTAAGTAGGTTTTCAGTTCTTTTATTTTCCCAGTTGATTCTAATATTTGTTTTTGTTTTTCGAACTCAACTTGTTTTTCTGCATCTGTATGATAAGCTTCTTTCACGTATTCTTCTCCATAAAGAAAAACACCATCTTGTATTTCAGGAACAAATCGACCACGTTTATCTACTAAGGTTAATGAGTCAATCCCGTTTTGTTTAGCAACTCTAAAGTCGTCTGCACCAAAGCTTGGCGCTATGTGCACAATCCCTGTTCCATCCGTAGTTGTAACAAAGTCGCCAATAATAACTTCAAATGCTTTTCCTTCTGGTTTTACAAATGGTAATAATTGTTCGTATTGAATACCAGCTAAATCAGAGCCTTTAAATTCTCCTGCAATGTTAACTAATATAGCTTGTGGTTTTTTTGATTCTTTTGCTTTGTTTTTTACTTCAATTATTTCAGCTTCACCTAAAAAAGCATAATCTGTTTTAACAAAATACTTTTCATACAAATCTTTTGCAACGATAACCGTAATGTCTTCAAATGAAAAAGGATTAAATGTTTGAATCGCCACATAATCAATATCTTTTCCAACTGCTAATGCAGTATTAGAAGGTAAAGTCCAAGGGGTAGTTGTCCATGCTAAAACATAAATATTTCGAAATGACTCGGGTATATTACTAATATTAAAAGGAAGTTTGTTATAATTAGAATCTAAAACTTTAAACATAGCAACCGCCGTTCTATCTTTTACATCTTTGTAACAACCCGGTTGGTTTAATTCGTGTGAAGATAAACCTGTGCCTGCTGCTGGCGAATAAGGTTGGATGGTAAATCCTTTATACAGTAAATCTTTTTTCGATAAATTTTGTAATAACCACCAAACACTTTCAATGTATTTATTATCATACGTAATGTAAGGGTCGCTCATGTCTACCCAATAACCCATCATGTTAGTCAAGTTTTCCCAAACATCCGTGTATTTCATCACTTCCTTACGGCAAGCTTTGTTGTAATCTTCTACCGAAATGTATTTGGCAGAATTATTATTTCCAATATCTTCTTTAGTAATTCCTAATGTTTTTTCAACACCAAGCTCAATTGGCAAACCATGCGTATCCCAGCCAGCTTTACGTTTTACCTGAAAGCCTTGTAACGTTTTGTAACGACAAAAAATATCTTTAATCGTTCTTCCCATCACGTGATGGATGCCAGGTAAACCATTGGCACTTGGCGGACCTTCATAAAAAACCCATGGTTTTTTTCCTTCGCGAGTGGAGATAGATTTTTCAAACGTGTTTTTTTCTTTCCACGATTGTAAAATATCTTTTGTGATTTGAGATAAATTAAGCTGATTGTATGTAGGATATTTTTTCATAATCATTTTATTTTAATAGCACTTTATTATCATGAAATGCTTGTTTTCCTTAGTTGCTTTATCGCAAAAAAAGGAGAACGAATTTAATAAAAAAAATTGAAATAATTTAGCCTCGTTTCTTTACAACATAAGCACTTACAAAAATACTGATTTCATAAAGTAAGTACATCGGCACTGCTACAATTAATTGAGATGTTACATCGGGAGATGGTGTTATAATTGCTGCCACAATTAAAATAACCACAACGGCATATTTACGATAATTTCTCATAAAAGTCGGTGTTAGTAGTCCAATTTTTGAAAGCAAATAAACCATAATTGGTAATTCAAACACAAGTCCAGATACTAATGTCATGGTTGAAATAAGAGAAATATAATCGTCGAGGGTGTTTTGAGTATGAACAAAATTCCCATCGGATAAGCTGTAGTTAATTAGAAAATTATAGGACATGGGAAATAGAACAAAGTATCCGAACATAATTCCAATTAAAAAAAGAACCGAGGCAACAATGACGAATAACTTAGCTGGCGCAGATTCGGTATCTTTTAAAGCTGGTTTAATAAATTTCCAAAGTTCGTAAATGATATATGGAAATGCTAAGATAACTCCACCCAATGTGGCAATCCACATGTGAGTAAAAAATTGTTCAGAGGCAGCTAAAGTTTGCAATTGCATCGGTTTAATGGTCATGCACATCACATCGCCAGCACCTAGTTTATGTCCAAGGGCACACAGCGCTCTGTATGAAAAGAAATCGGGCTTTAATGGGCCAAAAATAACCGTGTCAAATAAAAAATTATTATAACAAAAAAGAGTGACACCAATTACAACGATAGCAATTGCGCTTCGCATCAAATGCCAACGCAAAGCATCTAAATGCTGCATAAACGACATTTGTGTTGATGTTTCTTCTTGATTGTTATTTGCCATCATGGTGAGCAAATTTAAACATTATTATGAATGACGCAGAGATAAAATAACGCTTCATTAAAGAATAGATTTTAAAATTTCACCAAATCTAAAAATATCTTCAAAGGAGTTATACATAGGAACGGGAGCACAACGAATTACATTTGGTTCACGCCAATCTGGAATAACACCGTTTTCTATGAGTTTATTGTAAAGGGCTTTTCCGTATCCATGCGCAACAATACTTAACTGACAACCTCTGTTTTCTTTAGGAGTAATAATTTCTAAACAATTATTTTTTTCTTTATTAACTTCCGTTACAATAAATTCTAAATAGGCCGTTAATGCTTTGCTTTTTTCGTTCAACTTTTCCATTCCAACTTCATCAAATATATCTAAAGAAGCTTTGTAGGCAGCCATTGATAAGATTGGCGCATTACTCATTTGCCAACGCTCTACAGATTCAATAGGTTTAAATTCTTTGTCCATTTTAAAGCGCGTTTCTTTATCGTGACCCCACCAACCTGCAAACAATGGCATATCGGTATTTTTGTGATGACGCTCATGAACAAAGGCTCCTGCAACACTTCCAGGGCCTGCATTTAAATATTTGTATGAACACCAAGCGGCAAAATCAACATTCCAATTATGAAGTTCTAACTTTAAATTACCCGCAGCATGCGCTAAATCAAAACCAACAATGGCGCCAGCCTTATGACCCGCTTCAACAATTGCTTTCATATCAAAAACTTGGCCGCTGAAATAATTAACACCACCAATCATGATTAAAGCTAGTGAGTCTTTATTTTCTTCAATGGCTTTGTAAATATCTTCATGTCTAACTTCATATTCGCCTTCGCGTGGAGCAATTTCAATAATGGCATCACTAGGTGTATAACCATGAAATTTAACTTGAGATTGTAAAGCGTATTGATCACTTGGAAACGCTTTCGCCTCACATAATATTTTGTAGCGTTTTGTTGTTGGGCGATAAAACGACACCATGAGTAAATGTAAATTTACCGTGAGTTGGTTCATCATCACCACTTCGGTTGGCAAGGCACCAACAATTTTAGCTGTTTTATCAGTGAGTATTTCATGATAACTCAACCATGGATTTTTAGCTAAAAAATGGCCTTCTACCCCAAATTTAGCCCAATCATTTAATTCTTGCTGTAAATAATCCTTGGTGGTTTTAGGTTGTAGCCCTAATGAATTACCCGTAAAATAAACCATATCCGCATCATTGTGTTGAGGTATGTAAAATTTATTTCTATAAGATTTTAAAGAATCATTGGCATCAAGTTGTTTTGCAAACGCTAAGCTGTTTATATAAGTTGTCATCATTAATTTCAATTGGTTTGTAAAATTAGCAAAAAACAAAAACGCCTTAACAAAATAAAAACTTTATCTTTAAAAAGTGTCTTTTCTTACAAATATAGGGTTATTAAAAAAGCTGACTTTACACAAGTTGGTTAATGTTTTTTATGTTTGGTTGAGTTATTATATGTCTAAACACACAAAGCGAAATTTTAATAAAGGACTTCCTATTAGTTTAGCTATCGAACCAACAACAAGTTGTAACCTACGTTGTCCTGAATGTCCGAGCGGATTAAGGCAGTTCACAAGACCAATAGGCATGTTGGAACCTGCTTTTTTTAAAAAAACCATTGATGATGTATACAAAGAACTTCTTTATCTGACTTTTTATTTTCAAGGAGAACCTTATTTGAATCCTCATTTTTTAGATATGGTTACATATGCTTCAACTAAAAAAATTTACACATCCACATCAACGAATGCTCATTATCTAACGCCCGAAATGGCTTTAAAAACTGTTCAAAGCAAACTAGATAAACTAATTATTTCAATTGATGGAACAACTCAAGATACTTATGAGCAATACCGAATAGGTGGAACATTAAGTAAAGTTATTGAAGGCACCAAAAACATCGTGTCAGCAAAAAAAAAGTTACAGTGTAAAACGCCTCATCTTGTTTTTCAGTTTTTAGTAGTGAAGCCCAATGAACATCAACTAAATGATGTTAAACAATTAGCTAAAGAGTTAGGTGTTGACGAAGTTGTTTTTAAAACAGCCCAAGTGTATGATTTTAAAAATGGCAATTCTTTAATACCTGATAATATCAAATACAGTAGGTATAAAAAAAATAGCGATGGAACGTATGCGATTAAAAACAAGTTATTAAATCAATGCTGGCGAATGTGGAGTAGTTGCGTCATTACATGGGATGGATTAGTTGTGCCTTGCTGTTTTGATAAAGATGCAAAGCATCAATTAGGTGATTTAAAACAACAACACTTTAAAGACGTTTGGATTTCTCAACCTTATCAAATTTTCAGAAAGTCGATTTTAAAGTCG
>JBILCJ010000070.1:0-10076 GCA_044353195.1 Bacteroidia bacterium
GACAAGAAATAGATATTTGTAAAAACTGCAGCGAAGGAACTGCTGTTTGGACATCTTAATTTGGCTAAAAAATAGTTACCTTTACCTAAACATCTTCATAAGATGTTACTTTAAAAAATGGCAAAAGCAAAAAAACAACCAAAACGTTATTTGTTCGAAGAAGTATTAACGTTTTTAAAACATAATTCCGAAAAATCATTCAACTATAAACAGCTTGGAGCTGCAATGGAAATTGATAATGAAAGCGATCGTTTCACTTTATTAGAAACACTGGAAGAATTAAAACACCAGGGCTTTGTAATCGAAAGAGAAATTGGAAAATACCAAGCAAAAGAAACAAAAACATACGAAACAGGCACTATCGATTTTACAACATCGGGCGCTGCCTATGTTATCATATCTGCTGATTCACCAGATGTTTACATTCCATTTAGAAGAAGCAAAGACTCACTACACGGTGATTTAGTGAAAATAAGTTTGACATCAAAAAACAGATCGAAGCCTGAGGGAGAAGTTGTTGAAGTGATTAAGCGTAAAAAAACAAAGTTTGTTGGGACCATTCAAATCAATCAAAAATTTGCATTTGTAGTTCCTGATTATACCAAAATACATGTTGATTTTTTTGTTCCACTTCAAGACACCTTAGACGCTAAAAATGGACAAAAAGTAGTTGTAGAATTTGTCGAATGGAAAAGAGGGTCTGATAATCCAAATGGAAAAATTGTGGAGGTGCTTGGCGATGCTGGAGATCACGAGACTGAAATTCACGCTATTATGGCGGAGTTTGGACTACCAATGGTTTTCGATCCAAAAGTAGAAAATGAAGCAAAAGAGTTAGATACAGAAATTTATCCAGAAGAAATTGCGAAACGACGTGATTTCAGACATATCACAACGTTTACGATTGATCCAGCAGATGCAAAAGATTTTGATGATGCTTTATCGTTACAATTATTAGATAATGGAAATTGGGAAGTGGGCGTTCATATTGCCGATGTGACGCATTACTTAAAGCCAAAAACTATTTTAGATGATGAAGCTGTAAGCCGCGCTACATCCGTGTATTTAGTTGACCGTTGTGTGCCCATGTTGCCCGAAGTGTTGAGTAATTTTGCCTGTTCACTTCGTCCACATGAAGAAAAATATTGCTTCAGTGCTGTTTTTGAATTAGATGAATTTGCTCAAATTCAAAATCAATGGTTTGGAAAAACAGTTATCTATAGCGACCACAGATTTAGTTACGAAGAAGTACAAACTATTATTGAAACTGGTGTTGGCGACTACAAAGATGAAATCCATACACTGGATAAATTAGCGAAAATATTGCGCTCCGAGCGTACAGCAAAAGGCTCAATCTTTTTTGATAAAGCTGAAGTGAAATTTCAACTCGATGAAAACGGCCTTCCTACAGGTGTTTACTTTAAAACGCAAAAAGACGCACATAAATTAATTGAAGACTTTATGTTGTTGGCGAATAAAAAAGTAGCCGAATTTTTAGGAAAACCACAATCAAAAGAAGACGCTAAAACAAATCATCAAAAAGATAAAAGCAATGCTAACGCCGTTGTGTATCGTGTACATGATGTGCCTAAAGATGAAAAATTACAAGAGTTAAATAATTTTGTTGAACGCTTTGGGTATTCAGTAGCAGTTGGCAACCGACAAAAGACAGCACAATCTATCAATAAATTATTGGTTGATGTAAAAGATAAAAAAGAACAAAGTATGATTGAGTTGTTGGCGGTAAGAAGTATGCCAAAGGCAGTTTATACAACCAAAAACTCTGGCCATTATGGTTTAGGATTTGATTACTATACACACTTCACGTCGCCAATTCGTCGGTATCCGGATGTGTTAGTGCATCGTTTATTAGAGGCGAAATTGAATCACAAACTGTATTTGAAAGCTGACGAATTAGAACAATTGTGTAAACATTCTTCTGAAATGGAAAAGTTGGCCGCTGAAGCAGAACGCGCTTCTATTAAATACAAGCAAGTTGAATTTTTATCTGATAAAATCGGAATTGCTTTTGATGGGATTATCAGTGGCGTTACTGAGTTTGGTATTTTCGTTGAGATTACAGAAAATAAATGTGAAGGTAGAATTTCATTAAGAGATTTGAAAGATGATAGTTATTCGTTTGATGCTGATAACTACCGTGTGGTAGGACGCAGAACAGGCAACGTATATGCCTTAGGTGATAAAGTGGTTGTTAAAGTTCGCAGAGCTGATTTAGTAAAAAAACAGTTAGATTTTGAATTTGTTAGTCACACCAATGCCAAGCCGATCATTATTCGTAACGAAAAAAGATACAAAAAACGTAAGTAATTTCTTTCGTTTTGCTTTCGAGTTATAAAACTAAAATTATAACGCAATAAATTAAGTCAAACCCCTATCTTTGCAACTTAATTTAGTATTATGCAAAATTCGGAATCGGTTAAATTATTTGAGAAAGCAAAACAGTTTTTTCCTGGTGGAGTAAATTCTCCTGTTCGTGCTTTTAGAAGTGTCGGAGGAACGCCTGTTTTTATTGATAAAGGAAAAGGTTCTCATGTTTGGGATGCCGACGGAAATGAATACATTGATTACTGCGCAAGCTGGGGCCCATTAATTTTGGGCCATGCAAATGATAAGGTTTTAAATTCAGTTGAAAAAACGATGCGTAACGGCACTTCTTTTGGTGCACCCACACGGTTAGAAAATGAATTGGCAGAACTTATTTTAACCTTTAATTCATACATAGAAAAGATACGTTTCGTGAGTAGCGGCACTGAGGCTGTTATGAGTGCGATTCGTTTGGCAAGAGGATATACAGGACGAACTAAAATTTTAAAATTTGAAGGTTGTTATCATGGGCATTCTGATTCTTTATTAGTAAAAGCTGGTTCAGGATTAGTAACCTTCGGAAACACTTCATCTGCGGGTGTTCCCGAAAGCGTAGTGAACGATACCATTGTTGTGTCGTTAAATAATAAAGAAGCAGTTGAAGAAGCTTTCAAACAGTTTCCGGATCAGATTGCCTGTATCATTATCGAACCAATTCCAGCAAACAACGGATTATTATTGCAAGACAAAGAATACTTACAATTTTTAAGAGACATCTGTACAAAAAACAAAACCTTGTTGATTTTTGATGAGGTGATTAGTGGCTTTAGAGTTTGTTTTTGTGGAGCAGCAGGATATTATAATATTAAGCCTGATATTATTACGTATGGTAAAATTATCGGAGGAGGTTTTCCTGTTGGTGCTTATGGCGCAAGTAAGGAAATCATGTCGAGCATTTCTCCTGAAGGAAATGTGTACCAAGCGGGTACACTGAGTGGTAATCCTGTTGCAATGGCAGCTGGTATTGCACAATTAACAGAATGTTTAAAGCCAAATTTTTACTCAGATTTAGAGCATAAAACGCAAATATTAATCAAAGGCTTAACAAAAAACACCAAACATAATTTTAAAATATTTACAGTGGGTTCCATTTTTTGGTTAGCGTTTACCGACAAAGAACACATCAAATGCGCTGAAGAAATTGATGCTGATAGCATGAAACATTTCAAAATTTTATATCATGCACTATTAGAAAACGGCGTTTACTCTGGTCCAAGTGGTTATGAAGTTGGTTTCATGAGCGAAGCACATACAATGGAAGATATTGAAAAAACTATTATTGCATTTGATAAAGCATTTGCAAAATTGTAAGAAGGATAAATTTATTTTTTAGGTTTAAGAAAGAAGATGGAATATAATTTTAAAGAGATAGAAGCAAATTGGCAAAAATTTTGGGCCGACAATAAAACATTTGCCGCCAAAGATGATTCAGCGAAAGAAAAATACTATGTGTTAGATATGTTTCCTTATCCATCTGGTGCAGGTTTACATGTTGGGCATCCATTAGGTTATATTGCTTCGGATATTGTAGCGCGCTTTAAAAGACATAAAGGATTCAATGTGTTACATCCAATGGGGTATGATAGTTTTGGTTTACCTGCCGAACAATATGCCATTCAAACAGGACAACATCCAAAAATTACAACAGAAAACAACATTGCTGTTTACCGAAAACAATTAGATAAAATTGGATTTTCATTTGATTGGGATAGAGAAGTAAGAACATCTAATCCTGACTATTATAAATGGACGCAATGGATTTTTATCCAACTATTTAATTCGTGGTATAATAAAAATACTAACAAAGCAGAACCTATTTCAAATTTAATTTCTGAATTTGAAGCTCATGGAAATGCCAATATACAGGCACATTGCGATGATGATGTAAAATCATTTACAGCTGAACAATGGAAAGCGTTTACAGAAAAAGAACAGTCTGATGTTGTAATGGCCTACCGAATGGCTTATTTAGGAGAAGCTTATGTAAACTGGTGTCCGCAATTAGGAACAGTGTTAGCAAATGATGAAATAAAAGATGGACTTAGCGAGCGTGGCGGTTATCCTGTTGAGCGCAAACTAATGAAGCAATGGAGCATGCGTATTACGGCATATGCTCAGCGGTTGTTGGATGGCTTAGATACATTAGATTGGACGGATAGTTTGAAGGAAGCACAACGAAATTGGATTGGAAAAAGTGAAGGCACATCATTAAAATTCAAAATTGTTCGTCACCCTGAACTCGGTTCAGGGTCTCAAGAGATGCTGAAACAAGTTCAGCATGTCATAGAGGTTTTTACAACTCGACCAGATACTATTTTTGGTGTTTCGTTTGTAACCCTTGCACCTGAGCACGAATTAGTGAATAGCTTAACAACACCCGAAAATAAATTAGCGGTTGATGCTTATGTGACTCAAGCAAAAAACAGAAGTGAGCGTGAACGTCAAGCAGACATTAATAAAATTACAGGAGTGCCAACGGGTTCATTCGTTGAACATCCTTTTTCAGGTAAGCAAATTCCTATTTGGATTGGTGATTATGTTTTAGCTGGTTATGGCACTGGAGCTGTAATGGCAGTTCCTGCGCATGATAGCAGAGATTATAGTTTTGCCAAACAGTTTGGACTACCAATTTTAGAAGTAGTGGCAGGAGGTGATTTAGAAAAAGAATCATACGATGCGAAAGAAGGAATATTAATCAACTCTGACTTCTTAAATGGTTTAGATGTCAAAGCTGCCATGAAGAAAGCCATTTCCCAAATCGAAGCAAATGGATTAGGAAAAGGTAAAGTGAATTTTCGCTTGCGCGATGCGGTGTTTGGCCGTCAAAGGTATTGGGGAGAACCAATTCCTATTTATTACAAAAATGATATTCCTTATGCATTAAGTGATAGTGAGTTACCGTTAGTTTTGCCAGAAGTTGATAAATATTTACCAACAGAAGACGGAGAACCACCATTAGCGCGCGCAAAAGATTGGAAGTATCAAAATGAGTTTGATTACGAACATTCTACAATGCCTGGTTGGGCTGGAAGTTCTTGGTATTTTTTACGATACATGGATCCTCATAACGGTTTAGCGTTTGCGGATAAAAAATTGGCCGACTATTGGAAACAAGTGGATTTATATATTGGTGGTAGCGAACATGCTACAGGCCATTTATTGTATGTGCGTTTTTGGACAAAAATTTTAAACGACCTTGGACACATTGCCATTGATGAACCAGCGAAGAAGTTGATTAATCAAGGAATGATACAGGGAACTTCTGCTTATACAAACATTATATCAAAAATAAATTTTATTAATTTACCGAATGAAGTAAATAAACATTTTCTGATTTATGTCTCTAAAAACAAACTCAAAGAATTTATCTCTACAAATAACACTTCATTTATTAAAGATATTTATCAAAAACATTATGTAGGTATTGATTTTTCAAAGACAAATTTTGAATTTGATAAGCAGAGTTCAAATAATGGGGTTGGAAAAAGAGCAGTGCTAGTAGATTATATAAATCCGAATGATACTTTACAATTTGATAATTTCAAAAAATGGCGTGATGTTATTTATAAAGAGGTTGGACTAATTGTTGAATATGTTTTTGAAGATGACGGTAGTTTTGTAGTAGAGCGTGAAGTAGAAAAAATGTCTAAATCAAAGTGGAACGTTGTAACACCAGACGACATTGCCGAAAAATTCGGTTCCGATACTTTACGTTTATACGAAATGTTTTTAGGACCCTTGGAGCAAAGTAAACCGTGGAATACCAATGGAATTACGGGTGTACATGGTTTCTTAAAAAAACTATGGCGCTTGTTTTATCAAAACGATGCTTTTACAATTACTCATGATGAACCAACAAAAGCAGAATTAAAAACGTTGCATAAAACCATCAAAAAAATTACAGAAGATATTGAACGGTTTTCATTTAATACCTCTGTCAGTAATTTCATGATTTGTGTAAACGAACTAACCGATTTAAAATGCAATAAAAAAGAAATTCTTGAACCATTATTAATTTGTTTATCTCCATACGCGCCGCATATCACCGAAGAACTTTGGAAACAATTAGGACATACTGAAAGCATTGCTTTTGCTCCATTTCCTTTAGTTAACGAAGCTTTTTTAATCGATGATAGCATTAATTATCCTGTATCTGTAAATGGAAAATTAAAGTTTACTTTGGAGTTGCCAGCAACATTAACGAAAGAAGAAGTAGAGGTTGAGGTGATGAAAAACGAGCAAACGATTAAATTGTTAGCTGGTCAGCAACCTAAGAAAGTGATTGTCGTTCACAAAAAAATAGTGAACATGGTAGTTTAGTTTTTAAAATAAACTCACCTGATTGTTTTCTGTTAAGGCTTCTTTGTAGGCAGCTAATGTTCTTAGTCTCGATTTTGCATGGTCTACCATTGGTAGTGGATAGTTTGACGTGCCAAATTCTGGAACCCATTTTTTAATGTATTCGTATTTTGGATCAAACTTTTTTATTTGTTCACTTGGATTAAAAATTCTGAAGTAAGGCGCTGCATCGCAACCGCTACCAGCAGCCCATTGCCAACCGCCATTGTTTGCACTCAAATCAAAGTCAATTAGTTTTTGAGCAAAGTAAGCCTCGCCCCAACGCCAATCAATCAATAAATCTTTTACTAAAAAACTTGCCACAATCATTCGCACACGGTTATGCATAAAACCCGTTTCATTTAATTCACGCATACCTGCATCTACAATAGGAAAACCAGTTTTGCCTTCGCACCATATCTTAAATTCAGCTTCATTATTTCTCCAACTGAGTTTATCATATTGAGGTTTAAACGAGTTTTTGGCAGCATGTGGAAAGTGATGCAGAATCATCATATAGAAATCGCGCCAGATTAATTCATTAAGCCATGTTTCATTAAGAGCTAATGCTTGTTTAGCTAAATTTCTAATACTGACTGTTCCAAATCGCAAATGAACACTTAATAAACTGGTGCCACGAATGGCAGGGAAATTGCGCTGTTCTGTATAATTTGTAACAATGGATTTAGGAATTGTTTTGGATGGTGTTTGTAAATCGGAGGGTTCAAATCCTATGTCACGAAGACTCGGAATTTGAAAAGAACTTGTTTTGAAAAAGTTAGAAAAATATTTTTGAGTTGGATAAGCTTTAACATCGTAGTCAGTTAGTTTTGCTTTCCATTTGCGGCTATAAGGCGTAAAGATGGTATAAGGCTTGCCATCATCTTTTGTTATTTCGCTTTTTTCAAATATGCATTGGTCTTTAAACGTTTTTAAAGAAATATGATTGGTTTCTAAAAAATGTTTTATGTGAGAGTCACGCTCCATAGCATAAGGTTCATAATCATGATTCGTATAAACACTTTGTATAGAATAAGTTTTTATTAATTCTTTAAAAACAAGTTCGGGAGTTGAATAAAAAACTTGAATAGATGATTTAAATTCTATGAGTTCTGAATGAATAGCTTGAATGGCGTTATGAATAAATTCAACGCGCCTGTCTTTTTTATCTTCAAGTTTATCTAAAATCGAGGTATCAAAAATAAAAATAGGCAACACTGGAATGCCTTTTTTTAATGCACGATATAACCCGGCATTGTCATTTAATCTCAAGTCTCTTCTAAACCAAAAAATGTTTATGTTTTCCATATTAATTTAAACAATTCATCGGATTTAAAGTTTATAAAATGTCTAAAAAATCACGTAAATTCAACACGAATAAAACTAAACAATTTTTTTATGGAATTACACCAATTTCAACAACATATTTTGCAAGGTATACCAGCAGTTTTGCCAGAAGTAAAACCTTACGAGAAAGAAATTAATCACGCTCCAAAGCGAAAAGATATTTTAAATAACGAAGAAAAAAAGTTGGCTCTTGAAAATGCTTTACGTTATTTTAATGCCGACCAACACGCTGTTTTAATTCCTGAATTTTTGAATGAATTAAATACATATGGAAGAATTTATATGTATCGTTTTCGTCCTGATTATAAAATTTATGCACGACCTATTTTAGAGTATCCTCATAAAAGTGTTCAGGCTGCGTCTATTATGCATATGTTGAGTAATAATTTAGATTACGCTGTAGCACAACATCCCCATGAGTTAATAACGTATGGAGGGAATGGTGCTGTGTTTCAAAATTGGGCACAGTATTTATTAACGATGCAGTATTTAGCAACAATGACCGATGAACAAACACTCGTTTTATATAGTGGCCATGCGATGGGATTATTTCCGTCGCATAAAGATGCACCAAGAGTTGTTGTGACAAACGGAATGATGATTCCGAATTATAGTAAACCCGATGATTTAGAAAAGTTTAATGCTTTAGGTGTAACTCAATATGGACAAATGACTGCAGGTTCGTTTATGTACATTGGTCCGCAAGGTATTGTGCATGGTACGTGTATTACAGTCATGAATGCGGCACGAAAAATTTGTCGCACAGAAGAAGAACGTCAAGGAAAATTATTTGTTACGTGTGGTTTAGGAGGCATGAGTGGTGCGCAACCTAAAGCAGCAAAAATTGCAGGCTTAGTTTCTGTTACGGCTGAATTAAATCCTAAAGCTGTTAACACCCGTTATTCGCAAGGTTGGGTTGATGAAGTGTTTGAAAATTTAGATTTATTAATTGCCCGTGTAAAAATTGCACAAGAACATAAAGAAGCTGTTTCATTGGCCTACCAAGGCAATATAGTTGATTTATGGGAGCGTTTAGTAATTGACAACATTAAAGTTGATATTGGATCTGATCAATCATCACTTCACAATCCTTGGGCTGGAGGCTATTATCCATCAGGCTTTAGCTTAGAAGAAAGTAATCAAATGATGGCTGAAAATCCTGTTAAATTTAAAGAGGAAGTTCAAAAAACGTTGGTACGTCATGCTAATGCTATTAACACGTTGAATAAAAAAGGAATGTACTTTTTTGATTATGGAAATGCATTTTTATTAGAAGCAGGCAGAGCAGGCGCAGACATTTACCAAAGTTTACCTGCACTAAAAGGTGGACACGTAGGTGCACCATTTAAATATAAAAGTTACGTGCAAGATATTTTAGGGCCAATGTGTTTTGATTATGGTTTTGGTCCATTCCGTTGGGTTTGCACAAGTGCCAACGAAAATGATTTACGTAAGACAGATGAAATTGCTTTATCTGTTTTACAAGAAATTTATAAAACAGCACCAGATGAAATTAAGCAGCAACTAAATGATAATATTATTTGGATTAGAGACGCTATGAAAAATAATTTAGTGGTTGGCTCTCAAGCCCGCATTTTATATGCAGATAGCGAAGGTCGTGTAAAAATTGCAGAAGCTATCAATAAGGCTATTGCTAATAAAGAAATTTCGGCGCCTGTTGTTTTAGGAAGAGATCATCACGATGTGAGCGGAACAGATTCTCCATACAGAGAAACATCAAACATATATGATGGGTCTAAGTTTACGGCAGACATGGCTGTACAAAATTTTGTTGGGGATAGTTTTAGAGGAGCAACTTGGATTAGCTTGCACAATGGTGGTGGTGTTGGTTGGGGCGAAGTCATGAACGGAGGATTTGGTTTAGTGCTTGATGGAAGTGCGGATGCTGATAGACGATTAAAATCAATGTTATTCTGGGATGTAAATAATGGGATTGCTCGCAGAAGTTGGGCACGAAACAAAGAAGCAATTTTTGCTATTAAACG
>JBILCJ010000119.1:0-6959 GCA_044353195.1 Bacteroidia bacterium
TAGTGAAACAGATAATAATCCAAAAAAAACAATTAATACATTATTCTTTATATTCATTTTTCTCATACAATTAAACTAAATGCTAAAATACAACATTATTATTAATACTGATGATAAGTCCATTATTTTTAAGAGAAAATGCGCTCAAAAAAAATTAAATCCTATGGTTTGATTTTAACAACGACTGGTTCATAGTTAATTCTCAAATAAACCTAACATAAATTTATCTATATTAACTTTAATCCTACTCTGTTTTAGAAAAAACAAGGGTTATTACTATAAGCATTTATATACATTATGTCAAAAATCAAAATTGGAATTTTATTTGGTGGTCGTTCAAAAGAACGCGAAATATCTTTTGCAGGAGGTCGAACTGTATACGACAACCTCAATAAATCATTATTTGAAGCCATTCCATTATTTGTCGACTCCTTTGGAAACATCGTTTTATTAAACTGGAATTTTGTTTACAAAGGAACAATCAGAGATTTTTATCCACCTGTAGAATTTATACCTAATTCAAATACAGACTTTCAATATTACGCTGAAAACCTTGGCGAATTAAGCATACACGAACAAGAAAATTTAATATCTCAAATTGGAACAAAAATTGAACTTCATAAATTATCAACTTTAATAGACTTTGCTTTTTTAGCACTTCACGGTCCATATGGTGAAGACGGCAGAATACAGGGTGTTCTAGAGTATTTGCAAATACCATATTCAGGTAGTGGTATTTTACCAAGCTCTATTGGAATTGATAAAAGTGTACAAAAAAAATTAATGGTCAATGCCGGATTTAAAAGTCCTCACTATTTCACTATTGACAGAACTGATTGGATACAAGGAAATACAAAGGGTATTTGGGAAAAAGCAAAAAAGGAAATTGGATTTCCGATGGTTATAAAACCAGCAAATCAAGGTTCTTCCATTGGTATTTCAATTTTTAATACTGATAGCGAACAGTTATTTATGGCTGATGTAGAAAAGGCTTTCTTTACCAAATGGGTTGATTCAGTCATATGGAAAAAATTATCTGATTTAGAAAAAATTAATTTTATAAAAACACTTTCTGATATTCGTGAAGGTATCGGAATGCCATTATCGATAAATACCGCCTTATCATTTACAGATCAGAAAGGGATCTTAAATTTTATAATCAATACGAATTGATTTCATATTTAAATTCAAACTGTGATCGAACAGAAGGCTTTGTTTTAGAGGCATTAGATGGTGAAAGCACCGTCATGATAGAATCATTTATTGAAGGTAAAGAATTTTCATGCATTGTATTAGAAGACACTGATAATCATGGAAAAGCCATTGCTTTGCCTCCAACTGAAATTAGAAAAGGAAAAGAACTATTTGATTATAGAAGTAAATACCTACCTGGATTATCAAGAAAAATAACACCCATTGATGCTTCCGATAAAGATATAAATGCAATTAGAAAAGAATGCGAACGATTATTTTCAGAATTATGCTTTGATGTATATGCCCGAATCGATGGATTTTTAAGTGTAAATGGCGATGTGTTTTTAAATGATCCGAACACAACCTCGGGTATGATGCCTTCTTCATTCTTCTTTCACCAAGCTGCCGAAATTGGATTAAACCCTTCGCAATTTTTGACTTATATCATTCGCACGTCTTTACACAAGCGTATTAAAGATAGTAAAGGTGCAGGTATTTATGAATCACTGCTTGCTAGACTAGATACGGATTTAGAAAATGAAAGAAATAGCACTCAAACAAAAATTCCTGTCGCAGTTGTATTAGGAGGTTTTTCAAGTGAACGACATATATCTGTTGAAAGTGGCAGAAATATTTTTGAAAAATTAGCATCCTCAGAAAAATACGCTCCTATACCTGTCTTTTTATCTGGTAATAATCAACAACATATTCTCCATCATATTCCTATTAATGTGTTACTAAAAGATAATGCAGATGACATTAATGAAAAAATAAATCATTGGAAAACACATCCAATCATTACTGAGATAATTACAGCTTGTCAAAATATTACTTCTAAATATTGTACGACTCAAACCTTATTAGAGCCGAAAAACATATCGTATTCGGATTTAGCCAAAGAGGTGAAACAAGTTTTTATCGCACTGCACGGAAGACCAGGTGAAGATGGAGCTATTCAATCTGAATTAGAAAAAGTAGGATTAAGTTATAATGGTTCAGGAAAAGAAAGTTCGGAAACAACCATTGATAAATATAAAACGAACGAAATTTTATCACAACATGGTTTTTTAGTAGCCAAACATTGTTTGATCACAAAACACGATTGGGAGTTAACTAAAGAACAAGTCATAGCAACCATAAATAATGACTATAACTATCCAATTATTGCAAAGCCTGTAGATGATGGTTGCAGCAGTGCCGTTAAAAAAATAAAAAATAACGAAGAGCTTGAAGCTTTTGCAAATCTCATTTTTAGAAATGAAGAGTCATTAAATATGGAAGCGGCCAGTATCCTTCATATCAAAGAAAAAGAAGAGTTTCCTCAAAAACAAGTTTTATTAATTGAAGAGTTAATTAGCAAACATAATGCCTCTCATTTTTTAGAAATCACTGGTGGAATGCTTACAAAGCTTAATAAACAAAATGAAATTGAATATGAAGTGTTTGAAGCCTCAGAAGCTTTATCAGAAGGGGATATTTTAAGTTTGGAAGAGAAGTTTTTGGCTGGGCAAGGACAAAATATTACACCTGCTCGATATTCACGAATTGAAAGTGAACGACAAAAAATTTCGGAAACTGTGAAACAAACTCTCGGTAGAGCGGCTAAAGTTTTAAATGTTATTGGTTACTGCCGAATCGACGCGTTTGTGAGAATCTATAATCCGGAAAACGTAGAAGTAATCTTTATAGAAGTAAACTCTTTACCAGGTATGACTCCTGCTACTTGCATTTATCATCAAGCAGCACTTAATCATTATAAACCGTATCAGTTTATTGATAAAATTTTAGATTTCGGAAAGCAAAGACATCTCTTAAATCAATAAAATAATAACAATTTAATTTAAACGGATAACTATTTAATATTAAATAACTTATATATATTAATAACAGAATATTAACCATTTTTAAACACTTAAATAACATTCAATGTTATTTAAATTTAGCCTAATTGTAAAATAATTAGGTTATTAACAATATTAACCATACTTTTGTTAATAACTGTTTACGGCTAAAAAATCATGTTTGAAATACTAAAGAGTTTTGAGAGTAAGTTTGGATCTTTGAAGAAAAAAGGTCTTCGTATTGAAGGGTTAACAATGATTGATCCTAAAAGAAAAAAACACGTTATTAATATTTCTAAGCCATTTTTATTTGACAATCGTCAATTACCTAAAACATACGAAGGGTTGGATATTAAATCTAAAATTGAAGGTGGTTTACCTGAAGAATTTAAAATTGAAAAAGAAGCTTTAGTTAAAGAATACTTATGGGCTCCAAATAAGTTTGAAAAATTTGTAGACCGTTGTTCTGAAGATATCAAAAAACAATTTGGGAATCCAAATATGTCACGTTCAGAAATGCTTGATGCATTAGCTTTTGGTAACTTTGAAGAACATGTTAAAAAATCAACAGCATTAATGCTTGAAGGAAAAATTCCTGCATTTAAATTGAATTAATACATAAAGCAATTGTTAGGGAATAATTAAGGGTTAAACTTTTATAAATTGCTCAAAAATCCTCTCAGTAATGAGGGGATTTTTTTATGATAATTATAATATCTTTACAGTCATTAAATTAAATTGAAAAATAATAAAACATACAAACTATTAATTGAGTGGCTAAAAGCCATATCCATTTCATTCATCGTTGTATTGATTATTAGAACCTTTTTATTTGAGGTATCATCGGTAAATTCTCCTTCGATGGAAAAAAGTTTGTTAACAGGTGATTTTATTTTTATTAATAAATTATCTTATGGACCAAGGATTCCCAAAACAGTATTAAGCATTCCATTCATCAATCAAAAATATTATTCGGAACTATTCTCATTGCCTTATTTTCGATTGTCAGGTGATTTAGGAATAGAACGCAATGATGTAGTTGTTTTTAATTATCCACAAGAAGACGAATACCCATTAGATCATCGTACGTATTTTGTAAAACGATGCATAGCAATTCCAGGTGATAGTATCAAAATTGAAAGTGGGAAAACATACATTAATAATAAAGCAACAACAGATATTGAAACCTTTCAATTTAACTACCATTTGAAAACAACCAAACTACTTGATTCGAGTTATTTAGCTAGTTATCGGATATATGAAGGCGGACAAATATCTGAAAACAATGATTATTCTTTTACACTCACCAATCAATTATACGATACTTTGAAAAGTAAGAATTATGTTACTGTTATAGAAAAACAAACAGAACAAAAAGATATGTGGGATGAATTTGTATTCCCATATAACGAGCACTATAAATGGAATGTAGATAATTTTGGTGCATTAAAAGTTCCACAAAAAGGTGATATTATGAAATTAGACACATCTAATTTATGTCTCTACGAAAGAATCATTTCAGTGTATGAACACCACACCTTACAACTAAAAAATGGGATTATTTACATTAATGATGTAGCAACAACTACATACACAATTCAACAAAATTATTATTTTATGATGGGAGACAATAGACACAACTCCCAAGATAGCCGTCATTGGGGATTTGTACCAGAAGACCATATCATTGGAAAGGCTTCGCGTATTGCCTTTTCTATTGATAAATTATTTGGAAATGGCATTCGATGGAATAGATTGTTTAGTTCAATTAAATAATGCAAAAAACCATTTTAGTATCCACCGCCTACTTGCCTTCTGTTTTTTATTTAAAACAACTCTTATTGCATGATACCATATTGATTGAAAAACAAGAAAACTTCATCAAACAAACGTATCGAAATCGTTGTGATATTGTGAGTGCAAATGGAATGATGTCGTTAAGCATTCCATTAATCAAACAAAATAACAAAGAACTTATTTCAGAAAAAAAAATATCATATACCGAAAATTGGCAACAACAACATTGGCGCAGTTTAGTGAGTGCTTATAAAAATTCCCCTTATTTTGAATTTTTCGAACATGAATTTAAATCATTTTATGAAACACAGTTTGAGTTTTTATTTGATTATAATTTACAATTACTTGAAACGATTTTAAAAATTTTAAGGGTAAAAAAAATAATTCAATTCACCGATACCTATGAATTAAATCCTTCAAATGTTTCTGATTACAGAGAATTAAGTGAATTAAAACAAGCAAATATAAATATTGAATCTACACCCTATTATCAAGTATTTGACGATAAATTTGGGTTTAAAGAAAATGTGAGTTGCATTGATGCCTTGTTTAACATTGGTTTAGATATTAAACAACTGTAATAGTATCTACAATAAACTTTCGTAAACTTTTTCATACATAGGCAAAATGGCTTCAATGTCAAATTTTTTAGCTTGTTCAAATGCATTGATTTTAAATTGCTGAAACATTTCCTCATTGGATAATAATGCTATTGTATTTTTTGCCATATCATCAACATCACCAACTTTGCTCATGTATCCCGTTTTACCATGAATATTTAACTCGGGTATTCCACCAGTGTTACTTGAAATAACTGGCATTTTCATAGCCATAGCTTCTAATGCTGCTAATCCAAATGATTCAGTTTCTGATGGCAATAAAAACACATCTCCTACAGCTAGAATTTCTTTTGGATTTGCAATCTTACCTACTGAAATAATATCACTGCATGTGTTTAATTCTCTACACAATTTATCAATGGCAGGACGTTCAGGACCATCACCAACTAAAATCAACTTACACGGAATTTCTTTTCGAACTCGATCAAATATTCTTAACACATCATCTACACGTTTTACTTTTCTAAAATTTGAAACGTGTATTAAAATTTTTTCATGTGGTTGGGCATATTTATGGCGATGACAAACTCCTTGTATGGACTGGTATTCGTCAATCTTTATGAAGTTAGGTATAACCGTTATTTTGTTTGCAATCTTAAATGTTTTCAAGGTATCCTTTCTTAAACTTTCAGATACCGAAGTAATGGCATTGCTTTTATTTAATGAAAAGAAAATAACAGGCTCAAAAGATGGATCTTGACCAACTAAGGTGATATCAGTACCATGCAATGTTGTGATGTACGGTAAATTAATTTTTCGTGATTTTAAAATTTGTTGTGCCATGTAGGCAACAGATGCGTGAGGAATAGCATAATGCACATGCAACACATCGAGACGCTCATAAATAGCCACATCCACAATTTTACTAGCTAACACACTTTCGTAAGGCTGAAATTCGAATAAAGGATAATCATTTACGCTTACTTCATGATAAAATAAATTATCGCTAAATTGATTTAAACGAAACGGTTGCGAGTACGTAATAAAATGTACTTTATGTCCTTTTTGTGCCAATGCAATACCCAACTCTGTAGCCACAACACCACTTCCTCCAAACGTTGGGTAACATACAATTCCTATATTCATTTTCTTAATTCAATAATTAGTTAACGAGCCAATTCGGCAATGAAATTAGATAATTTGAAATAGAGAACATTCATTGTCAAATTATCTAATTGTTATATTGTCTAATTAACTTTATTTCCATTAATATCTAACTCAATGATTTCATAACCAAGTTTAGATAATTTTTCAAAGTTCGATGCTTTATCTCCCACAATCAGCATAATCATTCTATCATATGGCAAATAGGTTTTAGCTAATTTATCAATTTCAGGTTTAGTAATCGTTTTGATGACATCGCCTTGTTTTGCAACAAACGTGTTTTCTAAATTAAAATCAATAATACGTTTCACAAAACTTAACTTTTGAAAAGGTGATTCATACTTCAATGCATCAGCTTGAGCCATTGCATTTTTAGTGAATTCTAATTCATCGGCATTGATAC
>JBILCJ010000120.1:0-6876 GCA_044353195.1 Bacteroidia bacterium
CTAATTAAACATAAAAGACTATAAAATGGAAACAACTTTAAGAACAGATATAACAATAAAAGACATTTGCGATGGGTTCATTTACAACGAATTGGAAGGCAAAGGCTTGTTTGGACTTTCAGGAACTTTGACAATTCAACCCGAATACCAACGAAACTATATTTATGCAGACGGCAAAAGAGATGTTGCCGTAATTACTTCAATTCTTAAAGGTTATCCGTTAGGTTTAATTTACTTCAATAAAATCAACAAAGACAGTCTTGAAGTTTTAGACGGACAACAACGAATTACTAGTTTCGGAAGATTTGTAACTAACAAATTTGCTATCAAAGACGAAAACGGAATGGAGCAATATTTTAATGCTAAACTTTTAATTTATGAATGCGAAGGAGAAGAAAGCGAAATAAAAGAATGGTTTAAAACTATCAATATTGCTGGAGTTCCGCTTAACAATCAAGAACTTTTAAATGCAGTTTATTCTGGTCCTTTTGTAACACTTGGCAAAGAAGAATATAGCAACAGCCAAAACGCAAATATTCAAAAATGGAGTGCTTACATTTCAGGCAGTGCAAATCGACAAGAATATTTAGAAACAGCTTTAGAATGGGTAAGCAAAGATAATGTAGGCGATTATATGAGCCGTCATAGATTTGACAAAAACATTACAGAACTAAAAAACTATTTTACAAGTATTATAGACTGGGTTTCTACCATTTTTACAGACGTAGAAAGCGAAATGAAAGGACTAGAATGGGGCAGACTTTACGAAACGTATAAGAAGCAACCATACAACTCAAAGACAGTTTCTGAACAAGTTAAAAAAATGTATGCCGATCCATACATAAAAAACAGAAAAGGCATTTTTGAATTTATTTTGGGTGGTTCAACAGACTTTAAACTTTTGGAAGTTCGAGTTTTTGACGAAGCGACAAAAAAATCAAAATACGCAATTCAAACATCAGAAGCTGAAAAGAAAAACGTATCAAATTGTTCACATTGTGCCATAGGTCACGACGCCAACAAAACCAAAATTTGGAAATTAGCAGAAATGGACGCAGACCACGTTGCAGCTTGGAGTAAAGGCGGAGCAACAGACACAAAGAATTGTGAAATGCTTTGCAAGACACATAACAGAGCGAAAGGAAACAAATAAAATTTACAGAAAAGCTTCAACTGAAAAAAGAAAGCAAAAAAAGAGTTTTGAGAAAAAGTGGTAGAAGTACTAAATTTAAAATTTATCTAACTAAATCCACTTTTTCGCCAAGCCCCAAACCGTTATACATAAAAAAAGAGCGAAGCTGAAAAATCAACTTCGCTCTTTTTATTTCTCACTACTTTTTAATTGACCGAAATAGGCATGTTTTTAGGTGCTTTGATTTGGTAAACAAGGCTTACTTTTTTAGTGTCTTTGGCTTGTACATTCAATCTCCATTTTAAAATGCCCGTTAACTCATCGTACTTAGCACCAGATAGTTCTTTGCGCTCAATGCTTACATTTTTATCATTGGTTAATGGTAATTGATCTTCGATGTCAATTTCTATTTTAGAAGAACGTGCATTTTTAATCGTGATTTCATACGTGTATTGGTGTACGATGTTTTCTTCCAATAATTTTTGCGAGCATTTATCTTTTATTTTTTGTCGCTTAATGGCTATGTTTTTATCAATGCCTAATGATAATTGAATGGTATCTTCAGTTCCACCTGGCGATAAACTGGTACGGCCAACGTAAGAACCATCGTAATAAATAGAGGCTTCACCACCCATCGTAATTGCGTCTTCCCAATCGGGCAACACAGCTGTTAAATACACGTTGTTGTTTAATTTTGGGATGGCTTTGTAACGGTACAATGTTTTTAAGTCTTTCACTAAAATAGCAGCAAAATGAGTTTTACCATCACTCGGAATCGTGTAGTTTAATTTAATTTCATATTCTGTTTCAATCACATTTTCACTAACGGTTGTATAACTCGATGCGTCTTTTGCTTCATCTAATTCGGCACGACCACTCAATGAATAACTATCGGTGTTCGCTATTGATTTTTGAGTCGTTGAAACAGGTTGTTCGTACATTGAATTTATTTTTTTGATGTTAGTATTTTTGTATTGGTAAGCATAACCCAAATACCAAGGCGATAAATTAGGAATGTTGTAAGAACGATTTGGATTAGCTGTTGATAACACTAATTTCACGCCATTCCAATCGATGCCAGATTGCTGATAGATTTGAGCTTTATAAGTTAACTTCACACTTTGTTCGTTAGAGATAGCACGCAAATCGTAAGAAGGCGTCCAGCCTGCATTGGTGATGTAATAATTTACATTAACCGAAGCCACCGTTGGTTGATCGGCAATCACATTAACAATGATGCGGTAATCAACAACCTCAACTTCTCCGTCTTGATTTTGATTAGACAGCTCGTTATTGATGGCTGTGATGCGGTCGTTTAACGTTTGGATTTTTGTTTCCATTTTTTCTTTTTCACGTTTCAACTTCAAGTATTCCGAATTAATATTAAATAGTTTTTCTCTTAAAAATGATAAGCCTTCTTTGAGATAAGGCATGCTATCTTTTTTGGTTTGTCCTTTGTATAAACCATAACTCATTAACACGTTTTTTTCGGTTACCAATGCATCTGATTTTGCACGAACTTCTTCAATCACATACGTTATTTCTTGTATGCTATCGGTAATATTTTTAATGGCTTTTTTATAACGCACATCTCCATTTAGTTTTGCTTTCACCACTTCAGGATAATAAACCAAATGCTGAATGTCGGCAATGATGAAATTGCCATTACCAGAAGCTTGTATGGCTGCTGCGTTGATGCAATTTTCTAGTCCAGTAAACACAATGGTGTTTTGTCCTGCTACTAAATTGACACTGGCTGTGCGATGTACTTGTGCACCTTGCGTGTAAACCACAATTTTTTCGGGTTTAGATTTTATTAGTTTTTCAGTTTCTGCGGCATTTGCATTTAATAGAGTGATGCAAAAAGCCATAATCATCATACGTTTCATAGTTAGAGTGTTAAGGTTTTCTATTTAGATGCAGGAAGTGGATTTATTCCATAAATTTTTTTTATTTATTTTATAATCTTGGTTTTAATAAATGGTTTTACTTTTTCTTTTCTTTCTTGAAAAAGAAAAGAAACAAAAGAATTCAAGGCGAAATACCAAATCCAATTCTTTTTTCGCGCGAAAAGCCTTCGTTGTGCCACCAAAAAAATTGTATTTCGCACTATTTCGCCAAAGCCAACCGCACCATTACTAACGTATGCATTTGGTAATTTACTTAGCAAAAAAAGTCGAACAACTCCATTGTTCGACTTTTAAATAATGTAAATAAAATGGATTTTACTTTGCGCTCAGTGTAATGTATGGAATAATCATTTCTTCTAAACTAATGCCTCCATGCTGAAAGGTATTTTTATAATAATTAACGTAATGGTTAAAATTATTAGGGTAAGCAAAAAATTTATCTTCGCGTGCAAATATAAATCGCGAACTCACATGTTGTTTTGGTAAAAAAGCATCTGCCGGATTTTTCACTTCAAATACTTCTTTGGCATTATAATCTAATGCCCTACCCTGCTTGTAACGTAAATTAGTATTAACTGATTTATCACCTATTACTTTGGTAGGTTCTTTTACATGCACTGTTCCATGATCTGTTGTGATAACTAACTTAGCATGTTTGGAAGCAATGAATTTAATCATCTCTAATAAAGGAGAATGTTCAAACCACGATACTGTTAAACTTCTGTAGGCTGGTTCATCATCAGCCAACTCTCTGATCATTTCTAATTCGGTACGCGCATGACTAAGCATGTCTACAAAATTATACACAATCACATTGAGCTTGTTATTCATTAAATTACTCATGTTTTCAGATAATTTCTTACCTGCTGCAAAATTGGTTATCTTATTGTAACTCGTTTTCACATCCTTGCCTAAACGTTTTAATTGTGCGTTTAAGAAATCTTCTTCGTGCATATTTTTACCACCTTCATCCTCATCATTCAACCACCAATCTGGATGACGCTTTTCCATTTCACTTGGCAAAAGCCCAGAAAATATAGCGTTGCGAGCGTATTGCGTTGCAGAAGGTAAAATACTAAAAAATAATTCTTCGTTATCCACTTTAAAATAGTCTTGAATAATGGGTTGAATCATTTTCCACTGATCGTAACGCAAATTATCAATCACAATTAAAAATGTACATGGGTTTGAATCCAAATTGGTGAAGAATTTATTTTTCAATAACGTGTGACTCATCACAGGTGGATTTTTGTCAGCGCCATTTAACCAATTGATATAATGCTTATCAATGAATTTAAAAAATTGTTGGTTGGCTTCTTGCTTCTGCATTTTCAATACTTCAAGCATGCCTTTATCTTGGTTTTGATCAATTTCAAGTTCCCAATACACAATTTTTTTATACACCTCTTGCCACTCTTGCCAATTTAAATGATCGGATAAAGTCATACCAATTTGACTGAATTCTTTTCGGTATTCGGTATTCGTTTTTTCAGAAACCAATCGTTTATTGTCTAATGCTTTTTTGAGTGATAGTAAAATTTGATTTGGATTAACAGGTTTTATTAAATAATCTGCTATTTTACTTCCAATGGCATCTTCCATGATATACTCCTCTTCGCTTTTTGTAATCATAATGACAGGCAAATCCGATTTGAGTTGTTTGATTTTAGTAAGCGCTTCCAATCCCGAAATGCCTGGCATGTTTTCATCCAACAAAACAGCCGAAAGTGTATTGTTTTCTTTCACAATATCAATGGCTTCATCGCCACTTAATGCGGTAATGATGTCGTAACCTTTACTATTCAAAAATAAAATATGAGGTTTTAGTAAATCTATTTCGTCATCGGCCCAAAGGATATGTATTTTTTCCATAAAAAGTATTTTACTACATACGGTTGTATGCGTTTTTTATTGTGTTAAATTTTACTAATTAATCTAATAACACAGCAAATGCGTTACAAGCAAATACACCAGCTGTTTCAGTTCTTAATCTTGAATTCCCTAAACTTGTTGGTGTATAGTTTAAAGCCAAGGCATCTTTAATTTCTTGTGTATTGAAATCGCCTTCGGGTCCAATTAAAATGGTGTATGATTTATTTGGTGCTATAAATTGTTTGATATGTTGCTTGCTTTCTTTTTCGCAATGCGCAATTAATTTAACATCAGAGGTATTTGTTTTAATAAATTCTTTATACTCTCGTATTTCATTTATTTTAGGCATAAAGGCTTGTTGACTTTGTTTTAAAGCACTTTCGGCCACTTTCAAAATTCTATCAATTTTTACAACGGTGCGCTCGGAGTTTTTACATTTTAAAAACGATATTTCATCCACGCCCATTTCTGTGGCTTTTTCGGTAAACCATTCTATTCTGTCCATGTTTTTAGTTGGAGCAATAGCGATGTGTAAATAATACGGACGAGTTTGTTTAACTGTTTCTTTTTCAATTAAACTAACGGCACATTGTTTGGCGTGTGCGGCTTCTATTTTTCCAACAGCACGAATTCCTTTACCATCAATTACCTGAATCATATCACCCACTTTATGACGCAACACTTTTACGCAGTGCAGCGATTCATCCTCATTTAATATGGCAACGTTATTTTGTATAATTCCGAAAAAAGTATTCATTACTAATTAGTTTGGAAGTAAAGTTAAGGATAAAAATAGGTTTTCGTGCTTGGATTTTAGGAATAAATAAATGGATATTAAGTATATTCGTCTTTTAAATAAATACGTTGAATTATCTAGCACATCAATTTTTATCCTTTAAAAATACCGATTTAATGATTGGGAATTTCATTGCTGATTCTATCCAAGGCAATCGATTTGAAGGACTAACTGATGACACGATTAAAGGTATTATGCTTCATCGAAAAATTGATTCGTTTACTGACTCGCATCCTATTTATTTAACCAGTAAACACCGATTTAGTAAAGACTTTGGAAAATACAGTGGCGTTTTAATGGACATGATTTATGATCATTACTTAGCAAAAAATTTTGAAAACTATTCAGATAGTTCCTTACAAGAATTTTGTAATCATACTTACCATGTTCTCAATCAAAACATCTCAATTTTTCCTGAACCCGCTAAACGGTTTCATGGTTATATGCTTGAGCACAATGTGTTATTTAATTACTCTACCCTACAAGGTTTAGAAACCGTGTTAACGCATCTCAATCATCGCATCAGACATCGTTATCAACTACAACATTCATTAACATTGATTAAAGAGTACAACGCTGACATTGAAGAAGAGTTTTTTATTTTTTTTGATGAATTACATCGCTATTGTAAAGAACAAGAAGAAGTGATGTCGTTGTTATAATTTTTTTAAAAATTAAGCTTCATTATTTTAATCCTTTTTATAATTTTACAACACTATGACAGACATCAAAATTAATATTCAAAACAGCGATAACAGCATTACAACATTAGAAGCCCCAACCGATATGGGATTAAGTTTAATGGAGTTTTTGAAAGGAAACGATTATGATGTGTTAGCAACGTGCGGAGGCATGGCACTTTGCGCAACTTGTCATGTTGAAGTTGTAACTGGCTTTGAAAATCTACACGAAATTACAGATGATGAATACGCGATGTTGGATACATTACCTAATATAACCGACACATCACGTTTAGCCTGCCAATTAAAATTAGCTGATAATATGGATAATATCACAGTTAAAATTATGGGCGACGGACATTAATGAATTTAAGATGTCCGAACAAAAAAACAATCCATTACACGGCAAAACACTTCAATTTATTTTAGAAGAGTTAGTTCATCATTACCGTTGGGATGGTCTTGCTTATCACATTGATTTAAATT
>JBILCJ010000123.1:0-6760 GCA_044353195.1 Bacteroidia bacterium
TTTTTTATGTAAGCTCGTATTAGAAAAATCATAATTACAGTTAATAAGCGAAAAGTTAGCATAAGGCATTTGTTTCGCAATGTTGTCAATGCCTAAATCAAATTCATGATTGCCAATGGTTGTGGCTTCATATTTCATTAAGCTCATCAATTTATATTCTAATTCACCTTGGTATAAATTAAAATAGGGTGTTCCTTGAAACACATCTCCAGCATCTAACAACAAAACGTTGTCGTTTTCTTTTCGGATGGATTCAACAACTGCTGATCTCCTCGCAAATCCTCCCATATCAGGATACTTAGGATCGCTTAACGGAAAGGGTTCAATGCGACTGTGCACATCATTGGTATGTAAAATAGTTAATTTAACGAAGTTGTTTTTTTTCATGACCTCTTTTGAGAGTGAAGGAAATCCTGCTAATACAGCAGACGTGCCAACCATGTACTTTAAAAAATCTCGTCTATTTTGATAGTTGTATTCTTCCATCGAGTTGTGATGTTATGAGTTCACCTTTTTGTGTTAGTGCTTTGCAATTTGTAATAATCATATCTCTTAATAAGATACCTGTTGTTTTTCTTTCAATAGCGTTTTTAAAGAAACTATAATTATCTCCACCATTTGCTAAATAATCTGATGTAACAATCCAATAATATGTTGATTCATCAATTGATTGCCCATTTACTGTAACTTGAGTTGGTTTTTTATCCTTTATAACTAAACGAATGCCACTGACTGGTATGCCTCCTTTTTCGCTAATTTTTTCTACCATATCTTTTATTTGTATTCCGCTAAGTTTTAATAATACAACCTCATTATCAAATGGCATTAATTCAAATATGTTGCCAATGGTAATATTACCTTGTGGTAATGAGTTTCTCAATCCACCTTTATTAAAAACGGCTGCATTTAATAACAATGAATCCTTTCCTAAGTATTTTTTTGTTTCTATCATCACAGCATCACAAAAGAAGTTGCCCAAGGTGCTTTCTACATCAGTTTTTAAAAGTGCTTTTTCACTTTGCCCGATTACAACTTGCATATTAGCGTCGTGTGATAACTTGTAAGGACTTATGGCTTTGTAAACAGCACTATCAATCGTTTTTGAATTAATAATAATATGCGATTCTGATATACTTGAAAAGCTTGCTTTTTTTTGACAGGAAATACTAATTAGTAAGCTGAAAAAAAATAAACTTTTTATTAAGATTTTCATATTGGATAAACTAAATTAGATGTCTTAAATATAAGATATTATTTGTATGATTAAAACAGAAACAACGTTAAGAGTACGTTATGCTGAAACAGACCAAATGGGATATGTATATTACGGCAATTATGCACAGTATTATGAAGTTGGCCGTGTTGAAGCCATGCGTAGCTTAGGTTTTAGTTATAAGGAAATGGAAGAAAGAGGAATTTTAATGCCGGTAATTAATTTAAACGTGAATTATAAGAAGCCAGCCTTCTATGATGATGAAGTTAGAATTGTGACAATGGTAAAGACATTACCAAACGTTAGAATTACATTTGAATATGAGTGCTATAATCAGCTGGATGAATTACTTAACACTGGTTCTGTCACTTTAGTTTTTATTGATAAGTTGAAAAATAAACTGACGATGCCACCGGATTGGTTCATGAATGCATTTGTTTCAAAGTTTAATCCGTAAGACTAATACCTAATTTCACAACCAGGCAATAAGGCTTTTAATTCTTCAATATAGTCATTTGAAAACCCATTACCTCTTACATCAAGGAGTGTGAGATTTTCTAATTGAGAAATTGAATCAGGTAACTTTGATAATTGATTCCCTTTTACAGAAAGTAACCTTAATTGCCTTGCTTTAAATACTTCATGGGGAATTGATTTTAATTTATTGCCATCCAATACTAAAACTTCTAAATTTTGGAAACGTTCAAAATGTTTGGTGAGAAAAAACATATTGACATTTGTTAAACTTAAAAATGTTAGGTTTGGAATTTTAAACAGTTCTTTTGGAAAGCTATCTAATACGCAGTTTTCAATGGTAACTTCTTTTAATGATTTTAAAAATTTTAGTGTGTTTGGTAACTTTAATGTATCGTTGGTGGAAGATATTTTTAAGGTTTTTAATTTATTTAAATAAGCAATGTCACTTGGTATGCTATCAAATTTTGCTCCGAAAAATTCGAGGTAATTTAAATTATTTAGTTTTTTAATATCGGCTGGAAAGGTTTCGAATCCATTATTAAAACTAGCAAAGTATATTAAATTAGTCATTTCAGAAAAGCCAATTGGAAATTTATCACAATCATTACCGTTTAATTTTAGTGCTTGCAAATCTTTCAATTTCCCAATTTTATCATACAATTTTGGATCAATTTTTTGATAACTTAAGTTTAATTTGTAAACATTTTTTGACACTTCTAAGGCTAATTTTAAATCAGTGTAAACCTTAGAACCAAATGGACCAAATGTATCAAAGGCATCACTTTGCTGCGCGTAGCAAGTTGTTGTCAGAAAAAATATGATTAAAAATAATTTAGACATGTTGTGTTTAAACGAATATACAAACTATTCTTTTATACCTTACTTATTCATTCAAATTTATTTTATGAAATGATGACGCATATTATGAGGTTAACTGTATCTTCGTTAAATAAATTTCAATTATGTCAAATCACCAAGAAGATTTTATTCAAATTTTAAATAAAGCAATATTTGAAAATACGTTTGTAAAATTATCTTTAGCCAATTACAAAGGTTCCATAGTAGATTTAAAATATATTTACGTTAAAAGAATTATCATTAAGCAAGAGAATAAATTAAGTTTTACATATCGCTATCGAACAAATGATATTGTTAAGAATTATACCATAGAAGAAGGGATTTCAATCATAACTGAATTTTTAACGCAGGGAGCTTTTCGCTTAGCAACTGTGTTCACGATTAAGGTTGATACTATTTTTGAGTTTATTAACGATCGTAAAACGAGTTTAAGAGATGTTAAACCAACTCACACACAATTACCTTCATTGGATCATAATGTTGAAAAAAAGCGTTTATTAAAACCAGACGGAAAATTGTATTTACATCAATTAAATATTACGGATGAGAAAGGCAATGTTTACAAACACGCTCAAGATAAATTTAAGCAGATTAATCACTATGTAGAATTATTGAGCCCTCTCATTAAAAATTTACCAAAGCACGAAAAACTTCAAGTGGTTGATATGGGAGCTGGAAAAGGTTATTTAACGTTTGCTTTGTATGATTATTTAATCAATACACTCAATTTACCTGCAAAAGTTATTGGCGTGGAGTTCCGAAAAGACTTGGTTAGCTTGTGCAATGATATTGCAACAAAATCATTATTTACACAATTAGAATTTATTGAAGGAAGCATTGAACACTATGAAAATTCAACTATTCATGTTTTAATTGCTTTGCACGCCTGTGATACTGCAACTGACGATGCTATATTCAAAGGAATTAACACAAATGCTGATTTGATTGTAGTAGCACCATGCTGCCATAAGCAAATTCGAAAACAAATTGAAATTCATAAAACAAAAAACGAATTGGATTTTTTGTTGAAGCACGGTATTTTTTTAGAACGTCAAGCAGAAATGGTGACTGATGGCATAAGAGCGCTCATACTTGAATATTTTGGGTATTCAACTAAAGTTGTTGAATTTGTATCAGATTCAAATACACCAAAAAATGTGATGATTGTGGCTGAAAAGAAATCAAAAACAGAATCACAAAAGATAGATATCCTGACTAAAATTAAAGAAACAAAAAAATATTTTGGAATTGATTTCCATCACTTAGAAAAAAGACTTGGTTTAGACATTTAATTAGGCCGAAAGAATATCAAGAATAGAAATCATTTCAGGATTTAATTCGTCAATGTGTTTGATTGCGTTTTCAAAAGGTGTATAACACACTTTTTTATTAACGATCCCAACCATTTCATTTGTATGATTATTTTGTAAGGCTTTAACTGCATGATATCCAATTAAACTCGCATTAACACGTTCCATACAAGTTGGATTACCGCCTCGTTGTATATGACCTAATATTGAAATTCTAATATCAAATTCCGGCCATTCTTTTTTTAATAAATTTCCAATGCCGATAGCACCGCCATTTTCATCACCTTCAGCAACAATTATAATCCTGCTTTTTTTGGAGAGTCGCCAATTTTTTTTCTTTTCTAATAATACTTGTAAGTCGTTTTTTCTTTCAGGAATGAGTATAGCTTCTGCGCCACAAGCTATGGCACTTCTTAAAGCAATTAAACCAGCATCACGACCCATCACTTCTACTACAAAAATGCGATCATGACTTTCTGCGGTATCTCTGATTTTGTCGACCGCTTCCACTACGGTATTAATAGCCGTGTCATAACCAATAGTAAAATCTGTTCCAATTAAATCATTATCAATCGTTCCAGGGCAGCCAATTGTTTTTACGTGATGGTGTTTACTTAATTCTAAAGCGCCTTTAAAGCTTCCATCTCCGCCAATAACGATAAAACCATCTAAAAGATGCGCGTTTAAAGTTTGAACAGCTTGCTTCATTCCTTCATCTGTCATGAAGCGTTTGCTTCGTGCGGTTTTTAAAATAGTTCCACCGCGATGAATAATATTTGCAACTTTATCGGATGTTAATTCAATATAATCGTTATCAATGAGCCCTTCATAACCATGAAAAAATCCAATAACTTGAATGTTCTCAGATAGCGCTGTTCGCACAGCAGCTCGCAAGCACGCGTTCATTCCTGGAGAATCTCCACCGGATGTAATAATGCCAATTTTTTTCATAAGCTTACGATTTTATTTTTTTTAAAACAGAAATGACTTGAGGAATAACGGCTTCTGTATCGTCATTAGTGATGATATAATTTGCTAATGGTATTTTTTGTTCATCGGGCCATTGCGCTGACATCCTTTTTTCCACGTTTTCTCTCGGCATTTTATTTCGCTGCATCACTCTTTTTATTTTTTGTTCGAGTGGTGCTGTGACTAAAATAATAGTTTTAATTTTTTTATAAGAATCAGTTTCAAAAATGAGTGCGCTTTCTTTTATGATGATACGATCAGGAGATTGTTGTTTGACAAATATTTCGAAATCTTTTTCTAGTGCTGGATGAATAATGGCATTTAAAGATTCTAATTTTGTTTTATCCTTAAAAATTATTCCAGCAATAAAAGTTGAATTTAATGAACCATTTGCTGAATAAGCATCTGAACCAAGTAATTGAATGACACGCTTTTTTATTTCAGTATCGTAATAAAGTTCTTTCGCTTTTTCATCAGAATAATAAATAAGGCAACCCATTGTTTCAAATAGTTTGGCAATGGTTGTTTTTCCGCTTCCTATTCCACCTGTTAGCGCTATAATCATCAGTTATATTTTAGATAGGAAATAGTAGATGGTTCTATTTTTAGGACTTTAATTTCAGAAGGTTTTCTAATTAGGTCAACTTTCAACTTAGTTTGTTTCTCTTCTATTTGTTTGTAATTCACGGTAGCTTTAAAAGAATTTGAGTTTATGGCATCATAATCTTTCATCGCAACTAAGTAGGTTACGTTTACAAATGGAGGAAGTAATTTAATGTGTTTGTTTGATTGGTTTGTAATAAAATTAACGGGTACTCGTATTGTTGTTTCGGTCAATCGGTCAACATTAAATTGTATGTTGACTTCTTTTAAATTGAAGTGGTTATTTAAGTTTGTATTATTTAATAAAATAGATTCATTATAATTCTGATAAACATCTTTTAGTGTGATTGGTAGGGTATAAACTGTATCAATTTTTGACAATGAAAGACTATCACCTGAAACACTTATAAAGGCTGGGTTTATAACTGGATTCGTTGTGATAGCATAACCGGAACGCATGGTGGTTTTTAAATTTAACTTAACAGGCACTAAGCGTGTATTGTTAGAGGCTAAATTAAAGAACAAGGTATCAGGCCTTATTTTTAAAATTTCAACATTAAAATTGATACTATTTTTAATACTGAAGTTTCCATTACTAATCGAATAGGCTTGCGATTTAGCATTTGTTTTAAGAGAATTGAAATCTATATTGAGTTCAGAAATTCGGTTACTAAAAATAATGAATAGTAGTTTTAATCCGCTTGTTTTTATTTCAATATCGAGTTTTTCTGGAATATCACCGATAATGATTTTATTGGTAGGTAAATTATTAAATTTTACCGGAATATGAATAACGTATTTATAATTTAAATTTAAAGTATGCACCACCCATAAGAGTGATGCAATGCTTAGGCATATGATAAATGTAAAAACTTTTTTACTAAAAAGTTCTTTTTTTACTTTTGTTATTTTATGTGTGGTTTTTGTTATCATGTATTAGTTGAAAAAAAACACCACCGACAGATTGATTAAACAGTTTGGTTTAAGGTTGATGTAGCATCTTGAGATACTGCATTTTTTGAAATTTTTATTTTTGTACCATCTTCAACTGCCATAATAATAGTTCCATCGTCATTCATTTTTTGAATAGTTCCGTAAATACCACCAATCGTTAAGATTTTGTCGCCAGCTTTTAATGCCTCAATGTATTTTTTGGTTTCTTTCGCTTTTTTCATTTGAGGGCGAATCATGAAAAAATAAAATACTACTACGATTAATACTAACGGCACTATTTGGCCAATAGCACTTTGATTTCCTCCTGCCATTAAGATTACTAAATTGTTCATGTTTGTTTTGGTTTATTTGTTATTGATTTATATGTTAAACTATT